>JBBDNB010000039.1 GCA_040877935.1 Chitinophagales bacterium | reverse complement strand
GAAAATTAGCAGCAGCTTTTGTTTCTCTCATTTTTTAACCCTTGATTCGCATTAAGACATAGGAAATAATTTGAAAGATTTATTTGCGTGAAAGAAACCAACCGCATAGAACTGAAACGTACCTTGACAGATGCTTTGGAAAAAGAGGTAGTCGGCTTTTTAAATAGCCGTGAGGGTGGCTTGATCTATTTAGGTGTAGATGATGATGGAAGCGTGATTGGTTTGCAAGATTTGGACAAGCTGCAACTGCAGATCAAGGATAGGCTCAAAACCAATATTATGCCGGTTTGTCTTGGCTTATTTGATATTATTGAAGAAGAAAGGGAGGGCAAGCCAATCATCAAAATGATTATAGCGAGCGGACCGGAAAAACCCTATTACTTGAAGAAATATGGCATGTCTGAAAAGGGCTGTTTTATTCGTGTAGGAACGGCTACGGAGCCTATGCATACACGGATGATAGAAAACCTATTTACCAAACGTACCCGCAATTCCATAGGAAAAATAAAATCCAACCAACAAAAACTAAAATTTGAGCAACTAAAGATTTATTATGAAGCATCCGGCAAACGACTAAACAACAAATTTGCCGATAATCTGCAATTGCTTTGTGAGGATGGATCCTACAATTATGTTGCCTATTTGATGTCGGATGTGAATGCCTTGTCAATTAAAGTGGCAAAATACAAAGGTAAGACCCGAACAAATCTTGAGGAAAACAATGAGTACGGCTATTGTTCTATCATCAAAGCGACCAAGCAGGTATTGGATAAAATTGAACTGGAAAACAAAACCCGTAGTCGAATTACCTCAAAAGAACGCATTGATAAGCGACTGTGGAATGCCATTGCGATACGTGAGGCTATTATCAATGCTATAGTGCACAACGATTATGCGTATGAAGTTCCTCCAAAATTCGAGATATTTGACGATCGCATTGAAATTACTTCAGTAGGAAGCCTACCCGAATTGCTCACCGAAGAAGAGTTTTTTGAAGGTTTTTCCATACCCCGCAATCAGGAGATGATGCGGATTTTCAAAGATTTGGAATTTGTAGAACAATTGGGCTCCGGCATACCACGAATACTGGAGTCTTACGGAAAAGACTGTTTTCGCTTTACCCAAAATTTTACCCGTATGACATTCCCCAATGCCTGGAATTTGAGTGAGGGAGAAGAACATTCCGACCATGTTACCGACCATGTTACCGACCATGTTACCGACCATGTTATAAAACTAGTGAAGGTTATAAAAGGGGAAAATTCAAGATTGGAGATAATGGAAAAATTGAATTTAAAACACAGAAATAGTTTTCGGGAAACTTATCTAAATCCTGCCCTAAAACAAGAATGGATAGAAATGACCATTCCAGATAAACCCAAAAGTATTCATCAAAAATACCGCCTAACGGAAAAAGGAAAAACTTTACAAAAACAGTTGAAGAAATGATTCTTTAGGGAACACATATCTAAGGTTACGGGTCAATGCTTTCCCATTACAAGAAGTATCAAGCAGTCATTCAATGAACAATCAAGTACCTTCTCCCACTTGCGCGCATTTGTAGGAAGGCAAAGTACATAGCTAATGCGTGACCCAAACAATATAAAATATTGAAGCATTGAATTATCTTTATCCTGCAAAACAGTGCATAAAACGATACGCAATACACAAATACTTACATGACTTTAACAGAAACCAAACTACTTCAAACTGCAATTGCTATTATTCTATTTATTATAATTAGAATAGTAGTCGTGAAAATAATTGATAGAACTGTAATCAAGAACTTGCTACAAAAGACGCGTGGTAAAATCATAAAAAAAGTTATTCAAATAATAATAACATCAATCACTTTGCTATTTATATTGACGGTTTGGGGCGTGGATCAATCTGAATTATTTCTTTTCATGGCTTCCGTTCTAACAATTATAGGGATAGCATTATTTGCGCAATGGTCTCATTTATCAAATATTACATCAGGCGTAATAATCTTTTTTAATCATCCACTCAAATTAGATGATACTGTTTCCATCATTGATAAGGACTATGAAGTAGAAGGCAGAATAAGTGATATCGGCCTGTTCTTTGTTAAGTTAAAAACAAAACAAGGTGAAGAGGTGTTAATGCCAAATAATATATTTTTGCAAAAAATGATAAAAAGGAAAATTAATTAATATTCCACCCGCTGGCGCAATTGTTCCCCAATGCTGTCGCAAGCATGAGGTCTGGCCAATGAGTGCAGCCTGCTTGTGTCTTTATTGATTGCCTACCTTTGCCGAAATGACTATGTAGAGGTAGGCTGATAAATTTTCTTGGGAAAATTTTCTAGACGGGAGTATTATGGCTATTTTCCTTTGAACGATTAATTTGTGCCCTTGGAGGCTTGGTGTTTAAAATTACTTTGTGGTCTAAAACATCCCAATCCCCAGCAGATTGCCTTATTTTTTGCTCCAATACTACCAATATTTTCTTTATATTTAGACCCTCATTATCATTAATGTACACCAAATAAAAATTATAATCACACTTATGAATCCCAACCATATTCTGAAATACTGCATAGCTGGTTTTCTTCTAATCCTACCAGTTTTAGTTTTTGCACAAAATCAAGCACCGCAAATCGATAATCTAACAGCAGTGCACTCAGAAAGCCAGGGGACTGTTGTCGTTTCCTATGATCTTTCAGATGCAGAAGGAGAACAAGCAGAAATCATCTTCAATGTGTTGACCGGAAGCGGAAACATTTATCAAGTTTCCAGTGCTACATTATCCGGTGATGTGGGCTATCCTATTTCTCCCGGCAGTAGCAAGCAGATTACCTGGGACTATCCAGATTCACTCGCTTCAGAAATTGAAACCTATGAAGTGAAAATAGTTGCTGATGCCATCCAACAAATAGTCGATCGAGTGGATAGTCAGCGCTTGAAAAGCACAATTCAGTTTATTGCTCAAGTCCGTCACCCAAATGATGGATTGGCGCACTTGAATGCAGTGAAAGACACCATTGAAAGACTGTTCTTCGATTATGGCCTTGACACCAGCCGCCAGGCATTTACCTATTCGAGTTATCAGGCACACAATATCTTTGGTTTTCTTGAGGGACAAGTTGCGCAGGACACCACCTACATTATAGATGCCCATTTTGATGGAGTCCAGGGCAGCCCGGGCGCAGATGACAATGCCTCAGCAGTAGTTGGGATGCTTGAAGCAGCCCGTATCCTGTCGGATTACCAGTTTGCTCGCTCTATTCGCTTTATTGGTTTTGATCAGGAAGAAGCCGGACTGATTGGCAGCCAAGCTTATGTACAACAGGGAATTTCAGGCAATGAACATATCGCTGGCGTATTCAATTTTGAGATGATCGGTTATTATTCAGAACAAAATAACAGCCAAAATTTCCCTCCGGGTTTCGACATTTTGTTTCCCGATGCACATAGTCAGGTTCAAGCCGAAAACTCACGTGGCAATTTTATTACCAATGTAGCCAATACTGCTTCTGAACCGTTGAAGGAAGCTTTTGATGCAGCAGCAGCAAATTACGTTCCCGATCTTAGAGTGATCTCACTAGCAGTTTCGGGCACTGGTCATGTTGCTCCTGACTTGAGGCGTAGCGATCATGCCAGTTTCTGGGATGCAGGCTATCAGGCCCTTATGCTTACAGACGGCAGTAATTTCAGAAATCCTAATTACCACACGGCTAATGATACCATTGGTTCTCTCAACTATACGTTCATGGCCAATGTTGTAAAAGCAACTATTGCTGCTGTTTGTATGGAGGGCGGAATCCAGCAGAGTTCTGAAAAAACAACATCAATAGAAAGTGGTACAGGAATAGAGCAAAACTTGGAGCAAAGTATCCTTGTGTATCCTAACCCTGTAAGTGATCAAATCAATATCCATCTAAGCGGTTCTTTCAATAATGATCTGAACCTAAAGCTTTATGACAACAACGGAGCCCTTATCATCGAAGAAGAACATGTAAATCCTGTAAATGGCCGCTTGTCCCTCAACTTGAATGATTTGTCCACAGGCCTTTACTACCTCCAAGTTAGAGATGGCAAAAAAAGTGTGGTGAAAAAAGTAGTGGTAGAATGATGGCTAATACTAAAGCCCCCAAAAGCTAATGTATGAGTAAGTGGCGACCCACAAAAAATCAAAGGCAATTGATAAAGATTGCTCAAATTATGATACTTTTAGAGTGAAAAACCTATATGAATGAAAATCCGCTTAATCCTATTTTTTGCTTTTTTCTTTATTAGTGTCCAGGAAAATTTTGCCCAAAACGATGCCCTGCTGACTTCTAAAGATGTGGTTTTTAAACGCCTGAATTATTCCGGTCTTGCTTTTCGAGTGCAAGTTGGAGCTTATTATCAGCTTTTTGATGATCCCGATGAATTTTTTGGCATAAAAGGCATATTGCCTTATAAACTGGATGATGGCATTATCCGTTATGTTACCACATATAATTACGGAGATATAGAAAGTGCTGAACTGGAAAAAGAAGAGATGGTTGAAAAAGGAATTGCCGATGCTTTTATTGTTCCTTTCTTTGGCAATAAAAGAATCACACAAATAGAAGCGCTTGACTTTTTAGAGAAAAGCAGAAAGCTAGCGGGAGTAAATACAAATGTTGAATAAATATTCAAGCCTAATGGAAACAGCAAATAGCACAAGCAAAATTGAAGCTTTTTTAGAGAGAACTATTTTTGAAGATTCACTTAAATCTGAAATAATCAGAAGTGGACGTTTGAAGAAAAGTAAAGCCGGAGATGTTGTTATCCTTCCCAATCAGGATTCTTCAGAAATGCCCATTGTATTAAGTGGCGTTTTAAGGGTAATGCGCCATGATGAAAATGGGAATGAGGTTTTTCTCTATTATCTGGAAGGTGGTGAAACTTGTGCTATGTCCATTACTTGTTGCATCGAAGGGCGCAAAAGTGCCTTTCATGTAATAGCCGAAGAAGATTCAGAATTGTGGATGATTCCTATCGCCAATCTCGATTCCTGGATTACCAAATACCGTTCTTTCAGGCAATTTGTTTTCCACTCCTATCAGGAGCGCTTTGACGAAATGTTGCACACCATTGACAGCGTGGTTTTCATGAACCTGGATCAAAGACTTTACAATTACCTTCTGGACAAAAAGCAAACCACCGGTTCATTTGAAATCCACAAAACCCACCAGCAAATTGCCAATGAATTGAATACTTCGCGCGTGGTAATCTCCCGCCTGCTCAAAAAACTGGAAAAAGAAGAAAAGATTGAGCAGCACAGGAACAGGATTGAGATTCTTTAATCACTTTCCCTTCCCCTGGAAAATGATCAATACGGTGTAGATCATTATTTTGAAATCAATAGCCAGGGACATATTTTCAATGTAGAGCAGATCGTATTTCATACGCTCAACCATCTCACCGATGTTTTCAGCATATCCAAACTGAACCATTCCCCAGGAAGTGATTCCCGGTTTTACTTTTTGCAAATGCTTATAAGCCGGAGCTTCTTTTATCAATTGATCTATAAAAAACCTGCGCTCGGGACGTGGCCCTACAAGCGACATATCGCCAATCAAAACATTCCAAAACTGCGGCAATTCATCCAATCTCCATTTGCGCATAACCCGCCCCCAATTGGTAATACGCGGATCATTGTCTGAAGAAAGCGCAGGGCCATCTTTTTCGGCATCCGGATGCATAGATCGAAATTTGATCATATTAAATGCTTTACCTTTCAAGCCAATGCGTTCCTGTTTATAAAATACAGGGCCGGGAGAAGACCATTTTACGCGAAGCGCAATATAAAGCATCCAGGGAGAAAGCAGAATTAGCGCAATAGTAGAAAAAACAATATCGAGTATGCGCTTTACGATTTTCTCCCACATGGGCATCAGGTCGGGATAGATTTCTACAAGGACAGCACCAACAACATTGCCCATTTTTACCGATCCGGAGAGAATATCGTACATGCCAGGAATGATCTTGATCACTACATTGCTGCTGGCCAGGTTGTTGAGAATGGCATTGATCTGGTGGTGCTCCGAAGTTTCAATAGCTATGATCACCTCTTCGATTTCATGCTCCTGAATTATTTGCTCAATATTATCAAGCGTTCCAAGTTTGGGAAGATACGATGACAGCCCGTTTTTTCCATTGCCGTTCAGATCAATAAAGCCGATAAAACGATAACCCAGTCGCTTGCGATTTTCAGAAATGTCTTTGTAGAGTGCTGTGGCTTTTTCATTGCTGCCAATAATCAGGGTATTGTAACCCACCTTCCCTTTGTTAATCTTGCGCTTGGCATTATCCAGAATTAACATTCTGCCAGTAAGGGTAAAACCAAAATGCAGGAAAAACAGAACTCCTAAGGTGCGGTAATAATTAAAAAAATCATTGGAAACATCATCGTTCAAAATAAGTGTGAAGAAGATGATAATGGAGCCGAAGAGCGCTGCCAGGAATGTTTTGTACAATTCACCGAGCCTTGATTTTCTGTAGATATCTGTGTAGGTGCCTGTTACGAAATAAAGCAATATCCAAAACACAGGCATAAAGGCAATCCCCAGGTAAAAACGCTGGTCAAAAATTAATTCAAGCTGTGTTTCTGGAGAAAATCCCTGAACATAGATTTTTCTGTAGCAGTACAATAGTGCCCAGGCCAAGGAAGCTGCCAGAAAATCGGACAGAAAATAAAATAAAATGGCTGCTTTTTTATTCCAATGCATTGATCAAATGTCTCTGGCGTATATCAGCTTAATATTATCAAAAAATATTTTTACCTCTTCATCTGAGATATCCCTGTTCTGAACTCTGAATATAATACGGTATTCATCAGCATCAAGTGTTTGAATATCGGGAAAGAGATTGATGTATATTTTGTTCCACTCTTCTTGTGGATTTACATTCAATTTTATAAATGTAATGGTTTGAGGATTATTAATTTGACGTGCTTCCAAACCTACTCCAAAACTCACATTGTTTTTATAATCCATTTCCAGGTATACAAAAGGAGCCGACCGGGGAATGAAATAATGTTCTACAGTAGCAGCCTGAAAATACTGTGAAGAAAAAACCGTATCTCGCTGCATCTTTCCTGAAACATCTCCTTCAAAAACCTGTGAAGGGTTATCAACTCTATTGATATTCAAAAAGCCATTGCCACTTTCAAAATCTTCAATAAAGACAAAACTGCTGAAATCTGCATAGTCCCACTGAGGCACCAATGTGTCGGTTTTCCCCGCTTCCAGTGCATGATCGTATTCATGAAAAGTATAAAAGGGGTAATCAATATGTGTTGTAGAAATACCATTGACAGTAATTCCTGCAAGGATTTTAAGATTAGTACCATTTGATGGCAAAACTGGAAAAGTAGCCGGCAGTTCATACACCCCCTGTTCTAAATTATTTTGCAGCACCCATATTGCATTTACTTTGCTGGAATTGCTTCCTTCAAAGCCCCGGACATCCAACTGATAATCACTAACATGAATATAGCCGGGTATTTCCTCGTCTTTCAAACCACAAGAATGTAAGGATAAAGCCATTAAAACAACAATGAAAATTCTGAACACCAATCTATTTAATGCTTAAATTCCGAAAAAATTATTCAGGCGAGTCTGTTTTTTTCAATTTTCTCTAAAATCTGATAAGCCACTTTCAAAGCATTATAGCCTTCAAGCAAACTTACAGGAGTTTCTATTTCACCTAATATCGAGCGGGCAAAACATTCCAGCTCCGTTTTTATGGCATTGCTCTCTTTAATTTCAGGCAATTTATAACTCACAAATTTTTTCTCTCCCTCCACCCCTGTTTCTATTTCAAAAGACATAGGATTGCTTTCATCTGCTTTTTTATTCAGCCTGAAAATCTCCGTTTTTTTCTCCAACAGGTCCACACTCAGATAAGTATCTTTCTGAAACATTCTGATTTTTCGCATTTGCTTCATAGAAATGCGACTTGCAGTTATATTCGCTACACAGGCATTGTCAAACTCAATCCTCGCATTGCAAATATCGGGTTTATTGCTGATAACAGGAATACCACTTGCGCTTATGCGTTTCACATTGGATTTAACTACACTCAGTATAATATCAATATCGTGAATCATCAAATCCAGTACTACAGAAACATCTGTGCCTCTGGGATTGAATGAAGCGAGGCGATGTGCCTCAATAAACATGGGGTCTATCAATTCATCACTAATGGCCATAAAAGCCGGGTTAAATCTTTCTACATGGCCCACCTGTGCTATTATATTGGCTTCTTTGGCAAGATCTACCAATTGTTTGGCATGCTCCAATGTATCGGCAAGAGGTTTTTCAATAAAAACATGCTTGCTCTTTTTAATGGCCATTTCAGCACATTCAAAATGAGAAATAGTGGGTGTAACAACATCTATTGCGTCACAATCATTTATCAGTTGTTCAATATTTTCATAGTGAGGAATATCAAAATCACTACTCACTTTTGCTGCTGTTGCAGCATCCTGATCGTGAAAGCCGATCAGTTCAAAAGCTTCGATTTCTTTTAAGAGGCGAATATGTATTTTACCCAAATGCCCGGCTCCCAATACTCCTATTTTCAACATACTTCAGTAATTTTTGCTAAAATTAATCAAATATTGCAGGGCGCAATGAGAAGAAGTGCACTTAAAATTGTGGATTACCTTTTAACCTGAGTTCGATAATAATTTATCATAAAAAGAGAAAACTAAAATGGTGATTTTTTTATTGTCAGGGTTTAACAAAAATTTTTTTAATCCTGAAATTATCTTAATTTAGGATAGTTCAAAATGAAATGTATATATAATGACCGAATTACTTCCCTATACTGCAATCTTTGACAACAACCCCATAGGGATGCTCCTTTTCGATCAACACATGAAGTATATCGTCAAAGCAAATCCTGCCTTTGCCAATCAATTGAGCTATAGTAGTGCTGAAGAACTCAATGGACAGTCCTCCACTATTCTTCTGAATGATAGCCTGACTGATATTGAAAAAAGCAAATTAGAAATTCTGCTAAAAAACGGGGACAAAACCCTTGAGCTGCGCAGAAAAATAGTAAATGCGCATTCCAAAGAAATTTTTATTGCACTTAATCTCTCGCGAATAGAAAATGGGGAAAATGGAGAATCATTTGTATTGGGTATTATAAAAAATCTGGGGCAGGAGCAGGAATTTATCGATAAGCTCATCACCAACGACATCAAATACAATGCATTGGTTAGAAATTTCCCGAATGGCACCATCGCCCTGTTTGATCGCGAAAAGCGTTACCTGATTTTGGGAGGCAAAGCTTTTGAAAATAGCAAATACCAACCTGAAAAAATGCTGGGAAAAACTCTTTTCGAAGCATTTCCCGATTATCTCAGTGAAAAACTTAGCGATAAATACGATCGCGTACTGGCAGGTGAAGAATTTGAACACCTGATGTCGAATGATGGTGTTTATCATAAAATTTATTTCAGTCCTGTTCGCAATTTTCTTGGTGAAGTACTCTACGGGTTAAGTATAACTGTAGATGTAACCAGGGAAATAGAATTTCAAAAAGCTTTGGAAGAAAAAAATAAATCCCTTGAAGAAAAAGAAAAAGAGCTGAATGCCCACAATGAAGAACTCAAAGCTTTTGCTTATTCCATATCGCACGATTTAAAATCCCCACTGCGTGCAATCAAGGGTTTTATGCAGATTTTACTGAAAGAATACCCTGAAAACTTTAATAAAGACATGACTGAGCTGATGCATATGATAAGAGACAATGCACAGCGAATGGATGAATTGATCAATGATATTCTGAAAATAACAAGAGTAGGCAGCTCGGAATTGATCAGTCAAAAACTGGATTTGAACAGGCTCGTAAAAAAAGTGTGGCAACGGCAACTTGAGCTCAATGACAGCAAGCCTGAATTTGAAATGGGAACATTGCCAAAGATCATGGGAGATGAGATTTTAATGCAACAGATTTTTGATAATTTATTGTCTAATGCAATTAAATATTCTTCTAAAAAAGACAAACCTAAAGTAAGGGTGATGTTTTCCGATGAAAGTAAATCTCACTGTATTATCACCGTAAAAGATAATGGGGTAGGTTTTGACCCTAAATACAAAGACAGGATTTTCGGCCTCTTTAAGCGCCTGCACCATCAAAAAGAATTTGAGGGCAATGGCTTGGGTCTGGCAATAGTAGAACGAATTGTTCAGCGCCACAATGGAAAGGTTTGGGCAGATAGCAAAATTGGCAAAGGAACGAGCATACACCTTAAACTACCTAAATTACAATAAAATGACATCTGAGACTGTGGAAATCTTGATTGTGGAAGACAATGACTATGATGCACAAATTGCTATTAGGGCTCTAAAAACAAACAAGCTGGACAATAAGCTTCAGCGCCTTAGAGATGGAGAGGAAGCCATTGATTTTTTTGAGGAAATGAAAAAAAGCGAGCGCATTTACAGGCCAAAAGTTATTTTCCTCGATTTGAATATGCCAAAAGTTGATGGGCATGAATTGGTGGAGTACTTAAAATCCGATCCGCTTACTGAACACATTCCCATTGTAATAATGACAAGTTCGGATTTGCAAGCAGACATTATAAAAAGCTACAATCTGGGTGTGAACAGCTATGTTACAAAACCACTGGATCTGCCACAGTTTATGAATGTAATAGCAGAAATAGGATATTACTGGTTGGCTATTAACAGGGTGGGGGAATAAAAAAATCTCACTTATTTTGCGATGGTAAAATAGAAAACACTGCCCTTTCCCGGCTCGGATTCAAACCATATTTTTCCATTGTGGCTTTCTATGATTTTTTTACAAATGGCCAACCCTATACCTGTGCCATCATAATCATTCCGATCGTGTAATCTTTGAAATAAAACAAAAATTTTGTTTGCAAATTGCGGCTCTATCCCAATTCCATTGTCTGCTACTGCAAATTCCCATTCTTTGGCTCTTTCACATGCAGTGACTTTTATAATGGGTTTTTCATCATCACTGCTGTATTTTAATGCATTGCCCACAAGATTGCTTATTACTTGTTGTATTGCAGTTTTAGCTGCGAATATTTCAGGCATTTCGCCCCATTCAACCCGGGCTTGTTTTTCAGTAATTATAAGCTGATGGAGCTGTACGACCTCTTTCATCAGGCTATTCATATCTACTTTTTCCCTTTCAAAATCTTTTTTCCCGGCACGTGAATATTCCAGAAAATCCAGGATGATTTGTCGCATTCTCACTGCGCCATCTACTGCAAGCTCAATGTATTTTTCGCCTCTTTGGTCTAATTTATCTTTGTATTTTTTCTCAATTTGGTTCAAAAAGCTGCGCACCATTCTAAGTGGCTCCTGCAAATCATGCGAAGCGATGTAGGCAAATTGTTCCAGTTCGGCATTGGATTCTGCCAGCTCTTTTGCGCGTAATTTTAATTTTTTATTCAGCTTCCGAAGCATTTCTTTGCTTTTCTTTCGCTCAATAAATGTGGTTACATTAGAATTCAGTGTTTTTAAAAAAGCTCTTTCATCATCTGTCCAGCTGCGCCCTTTGTGGCAATCGTCAAAACCAATAAATCCATAGAAATGATCTTTTATAAAAAGTGGCAGAACCAAAATGGATTTAATATCCTGAGACCTGAGAATTTCCTTTGCTCCTCCCTCAGGCATCTGTTCTACTATAGCCTCAAAAGCATTCCCGTTTTTCAATGGTTCTATAAAGTGAATTACATCTTCAAAAGGAAGGTTTTGCAGTTCGGAATTATTGATCTGTGAAATTGTAGAGTTGTCAGTCCATTCTATTCTTTGACTGGTGCACGCTTTTCCCGTTTTTTTATCTATTGAATTTTCAAAAAAATAAACCCTGTCAACTTTCACGGTTTGGCCGATTATATTAAAACTCTTGTCCAGAGCTATCATCCAATCTTCTTCGCGGATGAGGGCATTGCTTACTTCCGAGGTGACTTCCAATAATTTGCTTTTGTACAACAAATTTTGCTCATCCTGCTTTCGCTTGCTGATATCCTGCATGGCACCAATCATACGAACAGCTATTCCCTCTTCATTCCTGATCATTATACCCCTGTCATATACATATGCATATTCCCCATCTGATTTCAGATAGCGATATTCTGCATCCCAGTGGTTTTGCCCTGAAGAATTCACTATACTTTGAAAGTAATTCAATGTTTGTTTGGCTTCATCAGGATGCAGATGATCAATCCAATGTTGAATAGGAATCGAATTATTTAAAGCGTATCCAAACAATTTTTCGTAGCCATCATTAAAATACAATCGATCATTTTTGATATCCCAGTCCCAGATTGCATCATTGGTTGCCTTGGACACTATATCGTAGCGTTCATTGCTTATTAGAATGGCTTCTTCTGCCCATTTGTGCTCTATAATATTTGTTAGAATAGTACGGATACGGTCTATACTATCTTCTTCAAGGCGGATTGGTGCTCTTTTAGTATTGTAGTATATACCAAAGGTTCCCAGAATATTTTGTGCTTTATCGAGAATAGGATAAGACCAGCAGGCAGCAAGATTGTGTTGAGCTGCCACTTCTTTAAAATCTTCCCACAGCGGGTCTGAAGAAATATCACTGACAATTACTTTTTCTTTTAAAAATGCAGCTGTTCCGCAAGACCCAACACCATCAGCAATAGGCACTCCATTTATTGCCTCTACATAATCTTTGGGAAGCTGAGGAGAAGACCAGTTGTAGAGCTTTCCGTCAATGACTCTTAAAACAGAGCAGAGCATATCTGGAAAAATTTCGCGTATGCCATTTAGCAGGCATTCAATTATTTCTTCCAGTTTCAACTTCTTGTGGGTATTCAGTTCCAGCACTTGCTTTTCGAGCAAATTGAGTTTTTCCTGGCTTTTCTGCTCTGTAACGTTTCTGAAAAAGACAGATATCCCTTCCTCTGCCGGATAAACATTGACTTCAAACCAGGCTTTTAATGGCGGAAAATACTCCTGAAACAATGCAGGTTTTTTTTCTTTAAGTGCCTTTTCATACTCAGTGTAAAATTTTAGTTTGGTGGCCTCGGGAAAGTAGTCCCAAATTACTTTTCCCATTATTTCTTCTTCGGATACACCAAGCAAATTTTCAGCTTCCTTATTCCAATAGTTCACTTTCCAGTTTTCGCCAAGCGAAAAGAAGCCATCGCTTATACTGTTGAGTATATTACTTATATTTTTATTGTAATTTTCAAGTTCTCGTTCATACTGGAGTCGATCGCTAATATCAGTATGAATGCCATAAATGGCAATGAGTTCACCCTTATCATTTTCAATACCTCCACCAAGCATGTGTAGGTCTAATATTTCTCCCTTTTTGTTTTTAAGTTGAATGTCTCCATTCCAAAAATTTCCTGACATAAGCGTTTGTACCACTTCATCTGCCTGGCTTTGATCTACATACAATTGAAAGGGACCTCCCAAATTCTGGATTTCACTTGCTGAATATCCCAGCATTTTTTCAAATAGCGGATTCATGTACAATTGCTCATCGTCAATAGTTAAAATTCCTATGCCGCTTTGAGAATGTTCAATAATATTCTTATATCTCAGCAATTCAAGGCTTGCGGTTTTGGCCTCGGTCACATCCATTCCAAACCCATATATATTGCCCTCTTTGTCCACAAAATCAGAGGAATACCAGGCTATCCATTTAACTTCCCCGTCTTTAGTCAGGTAGCGGTTTTCAAAATTTACTGTGCGTAGTCCTTTTGTATTGCCTTTGAGCGTTTCAATACTTATTGCCCTGTCTTCCGGATGCAGGAAATCATAAAAAGGTTTAGACAGCAATTCATCTTCCGTATATCTCAGCAATTTGCTAAAGGCCGGATTTACTTTTTTGAAATAATTATCTGTGCCCGCCACACAAATAAGCCCTGGAGAATATTTAAATAAATCATTCAGTTCGTCAAGGCTTCTTTTGAGCTCAACATCAACAGCTATTTGCCGTGCTATTCTTTTAAGTGCGGCAGTGCTTCCCAGTTGAACTTGTTCCCTGTCTGTAAAAAAAGTAAAAACCGCAATTACCTCATTATCCTGTATAATTGGCAAAGCCAACCCCTGCTTTAAGCCCGCCTCATCCGCTTCATTTTTTCTAATAAATTTGGGGTGTTGATCTATATTGTCCCAAAGCTCCAGTTCTTTTTTTGACCAGCACACACCTGGCAACCCCTCTCCCTTTTTGAAACTAAACTTAATATTGTCTCCTAGTACCGGGCTTTGTTTTTTCTTGTTCCAAAATGATTGCAAATAAAGTTTGCTCTTGTCTTTTGCGACAAACCAGGCTTCGGCCATTGAAAAACCCATGTTTTCAGCCATCAACTGCAATACTTTGTGCAGTGCTGATTCAAAATCTGAGGGATCTTGCAGTGCTTTAATGATTTTGGAAACAAGCTGATGTTCCTGCTCAGTTAAAAATTCATTGGTCTGATCTCTAAAATTCACCACAATACCCTGAACAGCATCATTTTCGAGCATATTGGTCATAGTGGAGCCGAGCCAGCGCAACTCACCGTTTTTATGGTATATCCGCACGAGGGGAGCTGAAACAGGCACTCCCGGTTTTTCAAGCACTGTTTTCAAGACATTGTCTTTTATGGAAACGTCTTCATGATACAACACAGGGAAGAGTTCTTCATATATTACTTCTTCAGGGGAATAACCCAATATTTTTTTTACTGCGGGTGAAATATAGGTGACCCTGCTTTCTGTGTTAAGTATGGCTATACCATCGGTACTGTTTTCAACCAATGATCTATAGCGTTTTTCACTCATTTTGAGCAAATAGCGGCTTTTTTGCTCAGCACTGATGTCTTTACAGCTTACAAATGCACAGTCAATCTTTCCATTGCCATTTGAAATGGGTTTGTATTTATTCAGAAAAACAACCTTTTCACTTTCAGAAACCGGAATTTCAATTTTTACTTCCTGTGTTTTTCCGGCAAATACCTTTTCATAAATCTTTGTAACAATAGGTTTCCGCTCGGGCAGTGCATAATTTAATATTGAAGTGCCCGCTTCAACTTTCATATTGAAATATTGCTTGTAAAGTTTATTGAAAAGCTTACTTGATGCGATGATTTTCAAATCCTTATCAATCAAAAGGCAAGCTTCTTCGGAATTGTCCATAAAAAGCTTGAGTTGCTGAGCAGCTGTAACTGATTTACGCTTTACACTTTGCGCCATACCTATTCTTAATTAATAACCTGAGTTCGATAATTATTTAAGAGCTCAGAAATTCACTAAAACGTAATAGGCAAGGCGCATTTGAGAAGGTCTATCGGGATAAACCGAGCAAATGCAACGCAGCAAATTGCGTTTTATGGATTTCAAATGCCAGAAAACAGCAATCTTCTTCCTGGAAATATCTCAAAATAGCCCGCTATTCCATCAATATTTCCAGTCGAATCTCACTATTTTCTGGCATTCTGAGCAATAAATAATTTCCGAGCTCAGGTTTAGAATCTTAAGGATTTACTAATCTACAAAAAGGATTGAAATAAATACCTCTACGGGCTAATATTGACACAGTTTCCGGAATTGATAATCGTATCAAAGAGTTACTTGCATTTTTAATTGTTTGATAAACTGAATGCATGAATATTCAGTCGAGCATATTGTTCGAAGAAAACCTGAAAAGATCATCCAAAATCACTACCAAAAAGAATTGCCCCATAATTAAGTGTGAATGATGTAACTATTGTCCATAATTGTGTAACACTTCCCTACCAAATGTCAAGTATCTTGGCTGAGTGAAAAATAATTCACGCAATAAATCTTATAAACATGAAAAATATTTTACAGAAGACCTTAACAGTATTGCTTCTCTTTTTATTACCGCTTCTTGCTTTTGGACAAGCTCCTGACTTGGGAGTTGCAGGTGATTTTGTCCTGTTTTCCACTGATGGCGCAGTAAGCAATTCAGGTATTTCCCAGTTAACCGGAAAAGTAGGAACCAACAACGGTTCCAGTACTGGATTTGGAAACGTCAACGGTGGGATGCACGATGGCGATGCTACAAGTGCCCAGGCAGCAGCAGATTTACTGATTGCTTATAATCAGCTCAACGTAGCAGTGGTGGATTCCTCTTTAGCTCCAGCACTTGGGGGCGGTCAAACTTTGACTCCTGGTGTTTATGCCATTTCTGCTGCATCAACACTTAATATGCAACTGACATTAGATGCACAAAACAATACTAATGCAGTCTTTATTTTTAAAATCAACGGATCTCTTTCTACCAATGCCAATTCAAGTATTAGATTGATCAACGGAGCACAGGCATGTAATGTATTCTGGAAAGTAGAAGGTCTTGTAGAGATGGCCTCAGGTACTGCCATGAAAGGTACTGTTATTGCAAACAATGCAGGAATCAACATGAATACCGGAGATGTTCTGGAAGGAAGAGCGCTGAGTACTTCAGGAGCCATTACAGTAGATGGCATTCTTGCATATACACCAATTGGCTGCGGAAGCCCTGTACTTACAGGTCCCGATGCGCCTACAATGGGCGAAGTTGCCTGCTACGGAATATTTTCTTCTGACGGCCCCGTTGAAAATACGGGAATTAGCAATGTCAACGGTGATGTGGGCGCAAATGTTGGCTTAACAACAGGCTTCGATTCATTACTGGTAAGCGGAAACATCCATCCCATTCCTGATGGTTCTACGGCAGATGCTGCTGCGGATTTATTGCTGGTTTACAATTACCTGAACGGACTGTCGCATGATATTGAATTACTCTATCCTGCCCAATTCGGTAGAAATCTGGTATTGACCCCACATACTTATATCCTAAATGGAGCAACATCATTTCAAGACACCCTTTTCCTCAATGCACAGGGAAATGCCAATGCGGTATTTGTCATAAAAATTTATGGCGCACTTAGTACAAGTACTTTTTCAAATGTTGTACTCAGAAATGGCACACAGGCAAAAAATGTCTATTGGTTGGTAAATGGCGCAGTGGATATAAGTGAAAACTCAGTTTTTAACGGCACTATTGTTTCACAGGGCGCCATCAGTTTGTTCTCCGGTGTAGAGATTAACGGTCGCGCACTCACTGCTGTTGGTGCTTTGTCAACTACGGCCATTGATGCTGCCGCTGATATTAGTGTCGATTGCGAAACCATAGTGGGCGGCCCTATCGATACCAATACTACTTCCATTCAGAAAACCATTGCAAATATAAGCGTTCACATTTATCCCAATCCATTTGCACATGCAACAACAATTAGCATCAATAATATCGATCAAATCCAAAAAGTTGAGCTGCGCATATTCAATGTTTTGGGCAAAGAAGTGCTGTATGAAAATATCACATCCACTTCAACCACGATTGCTACAGGTAATCTACCTTCTGGCGTATATTTTTACGAATTGACCGGAAACAATCAACTTATAAAATCGGGCAAATTGATTGCTCAGCAGTAAACAACCTCGGGGCAAGCCCACGAGGCATTTATTTGGAAAAAATACTTTTGATTCCGAGGCCTGCCCGAATAAAAGCAGGCGGGCAAGCCTCGGAGCACCCGCCTGCTTAGTCGGGCAGGTTTAAATCTCGATTATCGAGTAAACTTAACCCGCAAAAAACCTGTCTTGATAGAATCAAGGCAGGTTTTTTTATTGTGGAAATGTTAAACGGACAATGGAAAAAACAGGTATAACCAGAAAGAAATAGCAAAACAGACCGGCATCAGCCAAAACCATGTCTCCAATATCCTCGGGGAGGCCGATATCAAGTCCGGTCTGGTCAGCTTTCATGCTCGACCTGTAAATTCACGCTCGCCAGATTCCTAAATAAATCCCAATTTTTCCTTTTCTATCCAGCCGACTTTTTCTTCAGAAAAGCGCACTTTAACCCAGGCATCTATATTATCCAGCACTTTTACTTTTACGCCCTCGCGCAAAATAAACAAATCGGTGCTTTCGGGATCCGGGCTGCTTTTTACATAAGTATTGGTCACCATTACAATGGCTGATTTTTTACTTTTTTCATAATTGAGCTGTTGCAGGCTGAAAACCAAAAAGAGTATGGTGAGCAACAAGCTGAAAATACCGGAGAAGAAAAACAGCCTTTTAAGTGCAGCTTTTTTCAACCAAAGAAATGCAGCAAAAAGAATAAATGACAGCCATAAAAATATCAAAGAGAGCTTCGCCCAGCGATCAGAAGCATAGTTGACCAACATGTTTTTAAAACCTGAAAAGAAAAACAAATCAGTTGCTTCGGTAGCCCTGTCAGCCACTCTGAGATTTGCCAGTTTTAGATTAAAGCGGATGTCTTCATCATCAGGAGCGCGCTTCAATGCTTTTTCGTAATTCAAGATAGTCGGGCCTGTTTTATTGAGCTGATAATAGGCATTGCCCAGGTTAAAATACAATTCGGGCGACTGAAAGCCTTTATCTAAAACCTCCTCGTATTTTTCTGCCGCTGTTTCATAATCCTTATCGGCATAGGCTTTATTGCCTTGCTCAAAAAGTACCTCAGGACTATCCTGCGCAAAAAGCAAGATGGGCAGCGTTAAAAACAATAAATAGATTATCAGCTTTTTTGTCATGTTTGTTTCATGTTTTCAGCACATTTCCAATTTTCTCAATAATATTGGCCGCCCTGGTGTAAACGGCCTCTTTATCTCCGGCAGATGTGGGGGCAAACAGCGCCATTTCACATTTGTCAAGCACCTCGAAGATTTCTTTTCTATCTGCGTCAGCCACCCCGTTTTGCTCGAGTTTTGGCTCTGCTTTTTCTCTCGATAATTCAGCAGCAGGAATATTGAGCCTGTCGCTCAAATAGCCCCAAAGCGATTCGGAAACAGCTTTATAGAAATCGCGCTCTGCACCACTTTCATTCAGTAGCTTTTTGGCTTTTGACAATCTTTTAGCAGCTTCCTTTCCTGCTCTTTTGCGTTTGAGCAAGCCTATATTTCCAGCCAGTTCATCTTCCCGCTTTTTAATGCGCAGCAAAACAACAAAAAGTAAAAATGGGGCAGCAAATAAAACACCAAAGGGAATCGATGTTATATAAAATGCTCCTTTTTCCTGCAAATCAGTATTGGATTTGATATAGCGAATGTCCTGTCCCAACAATTCCACTTCCTCTTTGCTTACATTGGCAACATTGCCTCCTGTAAATGCACTTGCTTCTCCACTTACAGTTACTTCGTATTCTTTGGAACTGAGCTCAACATAGTCTTCCTTTTTTGTATCGAAATAGGAAAAGCGCATCGGAGGAATTTTAAAAGTACCGGGGCGTCTTGGTATCAGCAGGTAATCGTATTGCTTGTATCCGCTGATAATATTGGACGAAGTAGAAATCTGCTCTTTGGTTTTTGGATCAAAGACTTCAAAATCTCGGGGCAATTGCGGCTTGGGAGCATCCAGCATTCTCAGGTTACCCTTGCCGCTGATCTTTATCTTCATAGTAATGGGATCATCGGTTTCTGTCTCTGTTTTGTCCAGTGAAACATCCATATTAAAGGTGCCTGAAAGACCTGAAAAGCTCGAAGGTTTACCCTTTGGCAATGGTTTTACATTGATTTTAATTTTTGAGCTTTGAAATTCATAGGGGATATCTTTATAAGAACCGAAAAAATCATCAAAAAAACCTCTTCTCTGAGACTGTGTCCTCACGCGCACATGGGTTTCCATTTCCATAGGGTCTATTTCCAGGTCTCCTGTACGCTGCGGAAAAAGGGCGTATTTTTTTACTGTGACAGAATTGTACTGCACACCCTGATAGACTTCTCGCTCGAAAGAATTGTTATCGGGTAAAGCAATTTCCTGCGCCCAAAATCCATTATTGCTGGGCAGTTGTTTAATTGAGGTATTGTGGATATTGATATTGGTGCTGGCATATAATTTATAGGCCACGGTAATTTGTTCGCCCTGATAAACATCATTATCACTTACAATTACCCGCAGAAATACATTTTCGCTGATTTGTTGCTGAATGCTTTTTTCCTGAGCCTGTTTTTGCCCACCCTGATTGCCTCCTGCAGATTTTCCTACAGTAACAGAAAGGGAATTGCTTTCCATCTTTTTTCCTGAAATATTGGCAGTAGCCGGACCAATTGTAAAGGTGCCTTCTTTGGTCGCCTGCAAATAATAGGAGTAAGAAACCGAACGGCTCATTTGCCCATTGATCAACTGCATATTGGTAGATTGATTGGGGCCGCCCCTCAAATTAAAATTACTGAAATCGGGTGGTTGAAAACCTGACATATTTCCATCTTCTACAGTGAAACTCACTTGAAAAACATCGCCTACTGCGATATTATTCTTATTAACACTGGCCGTAAAAGACTGTGCAAGCAGCCCACTGCTGCATAATAAGAATAGAATATGTAAGCATATTGATCTCTTCATGTTCGTTTCATTTACCAGTCTTTATCCAGGTTTTTGCGTTGGCCTGTTTCTTTTCTGATCATCAATTGTTCCTGCAATTTTTGTTCCTCATTTTTCAGTGCTTCCAGTATTCGCTCAGCTTCTTCTTTAGAAATCTGTCCCTCCTGCATTTGCTGTGCTTCTTTTTCCTGATCTGAAGCTTCCTGATCTTCCGATTCTTTTCCCTCACCGTCTTTAGACTCATCTTCCTGCTCTTCCTTATTCTGCTGATCGCTTTCCTTTTCCTCTCCATCTTTCTTTTCCTCTTCCTGGTCTTCTCCTTTATCCTGTTGTTCCTGATCTTGCTCTTGTTTGTCTTCTCCTTCTTCTTGATCCTGCTCGTCCTTATTTTCCTGCTCTTGTTCCTTTTCCTGCTTTTGCAGCATTTTATTGGCCAAGGCCAAATTATAACGCGTATCCTCATCTTGAGGATTCAATCGCAAAGCCTGTTGATAAGCCTCTTTGGCTTCTTTTGGCTTTTGGTTTTCCAGGTAAGTATTTCCCAGGTTGTGCAAAGCCGCTGCCTTTTGCCCCTCTCCTTCCAGCAATCCCAAAGCCGTTTGATAAGAAGCTGATGCCGACTCGTAATCTTTTTGCTTCAAATAGGCATTGCCCATATTGAAATGTGCCTCGGGACTTTCCGGGGCTTCCTGCAAAGCTTTTTCATAAGCTTCTATTGCTTTGTCCGTTTTGCCATCAAAGTAAAGCTCATTCCCCTGGCGCACATGTTTGCGTTCAGATTGAGCGAGCAAGGTCAAACTCAATAGCGACAATAAGGATATGAAAATTATTTGTTTCATTGTGCTTCTTCCTTGAATAAATTCAATTTTCTGCTCCATTTACTTTTGCGCTCAGCAATCAATATCTCTACTATCAATAAAAAGAGGGCAAAGGCCAAAAAATACTGAAACTGATCTTCATAATCAGTAAATACATTTTCTTCAAATTCCCTTTTTTCCATAGCTGCAATAGCACTTGTCAATGCATTGAGTGTTTCGCTACCACTTTTCAGGTTCAGGTATTCACCATCGCCTTTAACAGCTATTTGCCGCAGCATGTTTTCATCCAGTTTACTTAGCACAATATTACCGGACTTGTCGCGCAAGTAATCAGTTTGGACATTGTTGCGATATACTGGAATGGGAGCTCCTTTTTGAGAACCCACTCCAACTGTGTGAATAATAATACCCTGCTCTGATGCTTCTTCTGTAGCTTCTATAGCTTCCCCTTCGTGGTTTTCGCCATCGGAGATGATTACAATACTTTTAAATTTTTTCTCATCACCTTCAAATGATTCTATGCCCAGGCGGATGGCATCACCTATTGCTGTTCCCTGGGTAGGCACCAGATTTGTATTGATAGATTTCAAAAACAATTTTGCAGCAGCATGATCAGTTGTGATGGGCATTTGCAAATAAGCATTTCCGGCAAATATGATGAGCCCGATGCGATCCATTTTAAGCTCATCGATCAGGCGGGAAACAAACTGTTTGGCCTGTTCAATTCGGCTGGGCTTAATATCTTCTGCCAGCATACTTTTAGATACATCCAAAGCGATTATTACATCTACACCTTTGCGTTTTACTTTTTCCTGTTTGGTGCCAATTTGCGGATTGGCCCAGGCCAGAATTAAACTACTGAAAGCAAGTACAAGCAAAATAAATTTAAAATAATGCCTGAATTTTGATTTTTCGGGCATCAATTGTTCCGCTGCCTGGAAAGCACTAAAATTTTTCAATGCCCTCTTTCTCCAGATCATATACAATATGAAAAGGAACAGCAGTGGTATCAATATCAGATACGCATACAAATATTCTGGATGTGCCAATTTCAACATCAGGGAATACTTCTTAAGATTAAGTAACGCAAAAACAATTCAAAAAACAGCAACAATCCTGCAATGAAAAGCAGAGGGTAAAATTCCTCTGAAACGCGTTGCAGGGTAGCTACTTCAATTTTAGTTTTTTCCAGTTTGTCAATTTCTTTATAAATATTTTGCAAACTCTCTCTGTCCACTGCGCGGTAATAATTTCCGCCCGTTTTCTTTGCAATCTCTTTCAGCAATTCCTCATCAATTTCCACTTCTACATTTCTGTACACTGTTCTACCTCCAAATGAGAATGGAAAAGGGGCTTCACCCTGTGAGCCCACTCCAATGGTATAAACTCTACAACCATATTTTTTAGCAATATCAGCCGCTGTTACCGGATCAATTGATCCCGCATTATTCACGCCATCTGTCAAAAGTATAATCACCTTACTTTCAGCCTCACTGTCTTTCAGTCGATTGACAGCAGTAGCCAAACCCATACCAATAGCGGTGCCATCCTCTATCATACCATCTTTTAGTGCTGCCAATTGTGTTTTCAGCACTTTATGATCTGTAGTAATAGGTGTTTGGGTAAAGCTTTCTCCGGCAAAAACCACCAGTCCCATGCGGTCATTTTCGCGGGCATCCACAAAATCAGCAGCTACTTCCTTGCAGGCCTCAAGCCGGTCGGGCTTAAAGTCACGCGCAAGCATAGAGCCGGAAACATCAATGGAAATGACAATATCTATCCCTTCTGTGCTGATGTTTTCTTCTTTCATAGTGGACTGTGGTCGTGCCATTGCTGTAATCAGCAGACATAAGGCCAATACACGCAATACAAAGAGCCAGGTACGGGCAAATCCCTTAAAATTAAAAGGCATTCTTTCGCTGCTTTCCAAAGTGGAAAAACGCATTCGCGCAAACTGATTGCGATGCCCAAATCCCCATCTGAGCAAAATAAAAAGAGGAATAAGCAAAAGCCAAAAAGCTTCTGGATTGGCAAAGCTGACATTGTTCCACCAACTAAGCATTGTTATCCTCCTTCTCTTGGGGTTTGGTTGATCTTAAAAATTCCAGCACCACTTTAAAACTCTGACGGTGTTCATCCTCCTGTGGCATTGATTTAGCAAATTTTACCAAGTCAGAAAGTACAAGAAATTCTTTCACGCTGATCTTAAGTTGGCGATCAATGTCTTTGCGGTAAAGTCGTTCGGTTATTTCATCAGTAGTACTTTCAAGTGCAGGGAAATCATAGCGTTCCTCCATGTAGCCTCTTAATATTTCTGAAAGCTCAGAGTAAAAGGCCTTGATCTCGCCCGATTGCCACAATTTCTTTTCTTCCAGCAATTTCATTCTTTGCATGGCTTTCTGGTAGGGTGGAATTTCCGGTTCGGGTTCAGGCTCAGGTACTACGGGTTCTTTTTTAGGTCGTTTTTTCCACCAGATGTATGCCGCTATTAAAAGCAAAAGTACCAATGCAGCAATCATCAGTTGATATTTTATTTCAGCAATTTTGAAGGGCATATCCAAAGGGTCTTTCAATGCCTTTGGCCCGCTTTCAGCATCTGTATCCACAGTATAAACACTTAATAGCAAGGCTTCACTGTCTTCTTTTCTCCAACTTGTGTCGGTTTCTTTTTTCCAGGAAAATACTGCGGGTGGAATCACATAATAGCCGGAATCAAATGCAGTAATTATAAACTCCTGCTCTTCGCGAACCTGACCGCCATCTTCATTGATTATTTTAAGTTCGCTTTGGTCAATAATCTCTATTTCACTGCCATCAGCTGTTTTGATTTTCTTTACAAAAGCCGGCCATTCTATTTCCTCTTTATCACTTCTAAGTGCGGTGTATTTTAAACGAATCTGCTCACCTATAAGAATTGAATCGCGCTCAAGCTCTGCTTTCAAACGCAATTGAGCCATAGCTTCTAAAGGTGAAAGCATTCCACCAATGAAAAGTAGCAATCCGCATGCCCATAATATATTGTATCTGAATAAGTCTTTCACTTAAATTCTTTTCTTAAAAAATTTCAACAATGCATTCACATAGGATTCATCGCTGCGCAGGGAAATAAAATCAACACCTGCACGCATCATCACTGCTTTGGTGTGTGCTCTTTTTTCTTCAAACCACTGCCTGTGCTGTGCTCTCACCTTTTTACTGGAAGTATCCAGCCATTTGTATTGGCCTGTTTCTGCATCATAAGCATTGACCAGGCCAATATTCGGAAGCTGCTCTTCCATTGGATCGTAAATTTGCATGGCTACTAAATCGTGTTTTTTCTTAACGAGTTTTAGTGGATCCTGAAAATCTTTGTCGAAAAAATCTGACAATAGAAATACAATGCTGCGCTTTTTTTGAATATTGTTAAAAAACTGAAGTGCTTCGGAAATATTAGTGCCTTTGCTTTCAGGTTTGGTTTCTATCAATTCGCGAATTATTCTGAGAATATGTGACTTTCCTTTTTTGGGCGGAATGAATTTTTCAACCTTGTCGCTAAAAAAAATAATGCCCACTTTATCATTGTTCTGCACAGCAGAAAAAGAGAGTACAGCAGATACTTCGGTAATAATTTGATTTTTAAAAGCTTCGGTACTTCCAAAAAATGCTGATCGACTGATGTCCACCATCAGCATCATGGTGAGCTCCCTTTCTTCTTCAAAAACCTTGACATGCGGCTCGTCAAGTCTTGCTGTCACATTCCAGTCTATGCTTCTCACATCATCGCCATACTGATAGGCGCGCACTTCGCTAAAAGACATACCCCTGCCCTTAAACGCAGTGTGGTACTCTCCTGAGAAAATGTGATTGGAGAGCCCCTTGGTTTTAATCTCAATCCGCCTGACTTTTTTGATCAGCTCCTGTGTATCCATGCTCTACTTTCCCTAATTTATGGTACTTCTACGCTGTTCAATATTTCATTGATAATGTCTTCACTGCTTACATTTTCAGCTTCTGCTTCATATGTAAGTCCAATTCTGTGGCGCATTACATCTTTACAAATGGCACGCACATCTTCAGGTATTACATAGCCTCTTCTTTTGATAAATGCATAGCCTTTTGCTGCCAATGCCAGGTTGATACTTGCACGTGGCGATCCACCAAAAGCAATCAGTGGTTTTAGTTTTTCAAGGCCATATTTTTCGGGATTTCTTGAAGCAAAGACGATATCGAGAATGTACTGCTCAATTTTTTCGTCCATATATACTTCGCGCACCACTTGCCTTGCTTTTAGTATTTGCTCAATACTGGCAACTTTGTTTATTTCTTGAGCTATCAAATTAACATTACTGCGAATAATCAGGCGCTCTTCTTCCTTTTCAGGGTAGGTGATCACCACTTTGAGCATAAAACGGTCAACCTGAGCTTCGGGCAGTGGGTAAGTTCCTTCTTGCTCAATGGGGTTTTGGGTAGCCAGCACCAGGAAAGGCTCTTCCAGTGGGAAAGTTTCTTCGCCTATGGTAATTTGCCTTTCTGCCATAGCCTCAAGCAAGGCACTTTGCACTTTTGCCGGTGCACGGTTGATTTCATCTGCCAATATAAAATTACCGAATACAGGCCCTTTTTTTACAGAGAACTCATTTTTCTTGGGGTTGTAAATCATTGTGCCGACTAAATCGGCAGGAAGCAGATCGGGGGTGAACTGCACACGACTGAATTTACCGTCAATAGCTGCCGCGAGAGATTTAATGGCCAGCGTTTTTGCAAGTCCCGGAACACCTTCAAGCAGAATGTGCCCTTTTGCCAAAAGTGCAAGCAACAAACGATCGAGCATATATTTCTGACCAATAATAGTCTTACCTACTTCTGTTCGGATCAATTCTATAAAAGCACTCTCCTTTTCTATTTTTTCATTTAAAGCCTGAATATCAACCGTGGCATTTTGTTGTTCTTCCATATTTTACATGTTTCATATTTGCACAATAATAAAGCAATGGCAAATTTATCAATTCATATGAGGGCTTCAAGTTAAGTATTGTTAAGCATTTTAAAGTAAATGTGAAGATTAAACTATACCGACTAAACATAGTGATATTGTGTTTTTTTTGTTATGATGTATTTATCATTCCTTATGAAAACTGTCCAGGCACGACCGTCCGAATGCCCGCTTGTCCCGCCTGCCCGAAATGAATTTCATTCACAGTCGGGCAGGCGGTGGAGCTGGGCTGCAAATACACACCAGAGGGGTGGAATCTTCTCTCAAATTCAAGGGTTCAATCCGGTTTTTGCCTGAATGGTCGTGATGTCCCAATGTCTTTAAAGCTAAATTATTTTAAATCCAATTGCTTATATCTTGATTCAAGCACTTCTTTATAGGCAGTTTGCATTTCACTGGATAAAAATGATCGATTAATCCAACTAAATGCTTTTGCTTTGCTCTTAATCATTCTTTTGAATGTTGCTTGTGTTTGCTTTTGAGTAAGACCTAAATTATTTCCAAGTTCTTCAAAGTGCGCTCGCTTCAATTTTCGTTTCTTTCCTGCCAATGTCAATGCAAGTTCCTCTTTGTCATCAGGTATTATAATTGCTACATTCAGCAAATCATATGCAGGAGCGAGCACCCAACCAGAAGGACTTTCTATCATCGAGAAGTTTTTTAAATGCATATCATTATTTCCTGTAAGAAAACAGAAAAGTACAAGCTCAAAATAAAATACCTTATCCAATAAAGTATTGTCGGAATGAGAATCGAGTGCTTTTCCGATTTTTTCCAAAGAACTCTTGTACTTATCAAATGCTTCGGTGATTTGAAACATGTCGATCATGTGTATTTTCTCATTCGATGGGGTTCTATCAACTCTTTTGGTGATATAAGAAAGTTCCCCTGAGGCCAAGCGAATCAATGATGATGGAACGGTCCTAATACCAAAGTCTTTTGCTATGCACATTGTTAGGTGTTCGTTCTGTGGCATTTCGGGAAAATGAGCAGATGGTGGTTTGAAAATATATTGACCTCCCAATGCACCAATTACAGTTAATCGTGTATCTTCACTTTCTTTGGTTTTTCTTACTAATGACATAGATAATTTAGGCTGAACACCTGGAACAGCAATACTGCGCTCAACTACACGCTTCGCCAGCTCATCCATTTCATCCAGTGAATATTCAATAGAAGGGGCTTTTGAATCACCAAAAAACGCTTGGGCACACTTTTCATGAAAGTCTTGACCTGATTCAATTTGTCTATAACAGTATAAACACTTATGCTTCATCTGCTTGAATTATTGGTTCAACACTAACTGCTCCAATACAATTTTGGCAACAGGCCAACAGCAAACCCATACGGTCGTTTTTATTAATTTTCCAGTTTTCTGAAGCAATATCGAGCAGCCAGCCTTCAGGTATCAAGCCCTCGAAAAATGGAAAAAGTCTTTTGTCGTGATACGCTTCATTTGTAACTGGCATGGTGAAAGTGATGAATTCTTTTGGATGTTTTTTCACATACTGATCATCGTATTGAAATATATACTCTCCTCCGTTGGTTTCAGTGATGATTCCTGCCAGATAATTTTTGTAAAATACTTTGCCCTGTCTCATTGTTTAAGCTCTTTACTTTTAACAGGAGCCAATTCGTGTCCGAACATACGTAGTATCAGGTTTACCTTGTCCATGTTTAGATTCGTTTTTCCCTGTTCTATCTTTCTAAGTACTGTAAGTGCCACTCCAGCTCTTTCTGCAAATTCTTCTTGGGTTAAATTGACTTCTTTCCTACGTGCTTTTACAAATGATGCTAACTGCTCCATTATATGCTTTTAGATATAATAATGATCTAAGTTAGTAAATTATATGCAATTGAATATAATTTTCTTAATTTCAGTTGAATTATATGCTTTTAGATATAAAATATTACAGGCCGCAAAATATAATCTCATATCATTGTAAAAGCAATAAATTTATGGACAGGCAATACAAGGCACAAGGGTAAAAAGCGGGAAATTGGTGAAGTACATCCTTCTAATTTCTTATCTCTAACCTTTCTACAACCCCTTTCAAGCACACTTAATACAATAAGGACTATCCGGCATAAGCATGAGCCTTCCTGCCTGAATGGTTTCCCCACATCGCTTGCATGTTCCAAAATTGGGGTCTTTTATTTTTTCTACAGCAACTTTTAACGTGTTCAGTTTGTTTTGTGTCCTGCGCAATGCAGCTTCGGCCACACTCTTGCTATTAATGGCCTCCATTCTGCTGACCCGGCCAATTGAATTTTCAGGAGCAATTGGCTTACACTGTTCTTTTAAATCAACAATATCAGCTTCACAGGTTTTGATCAGGCGCTCAATTTCGGCCTTGATTTTTGCTCTTTCAGTAGTTGACAACCCCATTGCTATGAAATTTTGCTTTGCAAAATGCAATTTTTAATTCTATTCACATAAATAAGAAGTACCTTTGCAGCCTCAAATTAAATTTATACATGACTTCCATTAGAAACATCGCAATTATTGCACACGTTGATCACGGCAAAACAACGCTTGTGGACAAAATGCTTATCCAAACAGCTCAATTCCAAACGCATGAAAATCCGGGTGAATTGATCATGGATAACAATGATTTGGAAAAAGAACGCGGCATTACCATTTTATCCAAAAATGTCTCAATTACATACAAAGATCACAAAATAAATATTATCGACACCCCGGGTCACGCAGATTTTGGCGGAGAGGTTGAAAGAGTACTCAATATGGCCGATGGTGTAGTGTTGCTTGTTGATGCTTTTGAAGGACCTATGCCTCAAACGCGTTTTGTATTGAGCAAGGCCATTCAACTGGGCTTAAAACCGGTTGTAGTTATCAATAAAGTAGATAAAGAAAACTGCAAACCTGAAGATGTTTACGAATTGGTATTCGACCTGATGTACACCCTCGGTGCCAGTGAAGATCAGCTAAACTTTGAAGTGGTTTACGGCTCAGCCAAAAATGGTTGGATGTCATCTGATTGGCAAAAACCTGAAGAAAACATTCATTATCTGATGGATGTAATAGTAGAGCAAATTCCAGCGCCAAAAGTAAAAGAAGGAAATCTGCAAATTCAAATCACCTCTCTGGATTTTTCAGCATATACCGGTCGAATTGCAGTAGGCCGATTGACACGAGGAATTTTAAAAGACAATATGCCTGTTTCTTTGATTAAAAGAGACGGAACTATCCAAAAAGTCAGGATCAAAGAACTATTTATTTTTGAAGGCCTCGGAAAAGCTAAAGTTTCTGAAGTACATCCCGGTGATATCTGTGCCATTACAGGAATTGATCAATTTGAAATTGGCGATACAATTGCAGATTTTGAAGAACCTGAAGCACTGCCAAGTATTTCAATAGATGAGCCTACAATGAGTATGGTTTTCACCATCAATGATTCACCATTTTTTGGCAAGGAAGGCAAATATGTAACTTCCCGCCATATCAAAGAGCGCCTGGACAAAGAGCTCGAAAGAAATTTAGCACTACAGGTAGAAGAAACTGATTCTGCTGATTCATTTACCGTTTATGGAAGAGGAGTCCTGCATTTGTCAATATTGATTGAGACCATGCGCAGAGAAGGCTATGAATTACAAGTAGGACAACCACAGGTTATCGTAAAAGAAATTGATGGTGTAAAATGCGAGCCTGTAGAAGAATTAACAATAGATATACCGGATGAAATATCGGGAAAAGCCATTGAGCTGGTAACCAAAAGAAAAGGCGAAATGCTGAGTATGGTGCCAAAAGGTGACCGCACTATTTTAGAGTTTGAAATTCCATCGCGCGGAATTATTGGATTGAGAAATAGACTTTTAACCGCCACTGCCGGTGAGGCCATTATGTCGCATCGTTTTAAAGAATTTCAGCCCTACAAAGGGCCGATTGAAGGAAGAACCAAAGGCTCACTTATTGCAATGGAAACAGGCACCTCTATTGCTTATGGAATGGATAAATTACAAGACCGCGGTTCGTTTTTTATCGGCCCACAGGAAGAAATATATGCCGGCCAGGTAGTTGGAGAACACAGCAGAGCTGACGACCTGGTAGTGAATGTGACCAAAGCCAAAAAACTGAGCAATGTGCGTGCCTCTGGTTCTGATGACAAAGCCAAGCTTGCACCGCCCATTCGATTTTCATTAGAAGAATCTTTGGAGTATATTCAAGCTGATGAATACGTTGAATTGACACCAAAATCCATACGTTTGCGCAAAATCATTCTGGACGAAAACCAACGCAAGCGCAAAAAATCCTGATATGCTGCTGACAATATTTACCTACATCTTTCGCTTCTTCTTCTGGAAACACGGGTGGACTGTAAATAAAAATTTGCCCGATGGTGTACACAAATGTGTAATGATTGCGGCACCACACACCAGCAATTGGGATTTTGTCTATATGGCTGCAGCCTTTCATATTTTGGGCATTAAATTTCGCTTTACCGTAAAAAAAGAACTGGCCAAATTTCCATCAAAACAAATCCTCGAAAGCTTTGGTGCAATATGGATAGACCGGAGCCCCAAAAAACCGGGAGATGAGCGCATCAGCACTACGGAAGCTATGGCAGAACTTTTTGAGGGAAAAGAAAGACTGATCACTGTTGTAACTCCCGAAGGTACCCGATCACTTCGCACCGAATGGAAAAGCGGGTTTTATCATGTGGCTAAAATTGCAGGAGTACCTATTGGTTTAGGTTATCTGGATTATGGCAAATGCGAAGGCGGAATTGACCAAATGGTTTACCCATCTGATGATATGGAAGCTGACATGCGTAAGATTGCCAGGTTTTATAAGGATATCCCACCAAAACATCCCGAAAAATTCAGTGTAGATCAGCGGTATGTGTAGGTGCTACACTAAATGAAAAAAAGCTGTAGCTGAAGCATTAGGATTAAAAATAGAATAACAATCAAAAAACGCAGTTTCTTTTCGTGTGTAATAAATTGAATAAGCATGTTTGTTAGGTTTGGTTTGCTAAAGTTTAATTAGTGTTAAAACATACGGGCAAACCAAAATAATGTTGCAAAGGGCAATAATGTAAAATATCGGATTTAACGGATTAAGGCTTGTAAACTCACATCAAATCTCAGGAAGTAAATAAATATCCATACTGCTAAGCTAAAGCAACAGAGTACAATTACCGACCCGAGTAGATATGGCACTTTCTCAGCCAATTTTTGGAGTATAAATTGCATCATAAACAGTTTTTGAGTGCTCTTGTTAAGCAGCTAAATTTTTTGATTATTCAAAAAACCGAACGTTAAGTTGCTGCTTTTTTTTCTAAATTCCTAATTTAATTAAAAAAATTAATTACAAAAGGTGCTGAAAACTACAGCTTTATAAGCATTAAATCAAACTAAAAATCTGAATTGGATGATTACTGCATTTCCGCTTCGGCTTTTTCTTGTTGTTTTTGCAGAGATTCCCATTCCTGCATCAATGCTTCCAAACTGCTCTTTTTCTTCTGATATTCAGTATTTAGCTCTTCTAACCGTGCTACATCTGAATAAACTTCAGGATCTGCCATTTTTTTCTCAAGTACTTTAAGTTCGGATTCTTGACTCTCTATCTTGAGTTCAGTCTTTTCAACTTTATGGCTGATTTGCTTAATAGTTCTTTCTATTTCTTTTCTGTTATTGTTTGCTTTTGGATTTTTATTGGCATTGGGTTTATGACCTGCTGCCTTTTTATTGTCAGTTTGTTCAAATGCGCGAAAATGTTCCGCCTGATGTGCATTCAAGAAATCCTGAACCGGGCCAAGATGCTCCTTTACTCTGCCATCAACAAATTCATAGGTTTTATCTGTCAGGCCATCTAAAAAATCCCTATCGTGGGAAACGACAATCAAGGTGCCTTCAAATTTATTAACGGCTTGTTTGAGCATGTCCTTGGCAGAAATATCCAGGTGATTGGTCGGCTCATCCAGAATAAGCATATTAACAGGTGTGAGCAGCAAACGCGCGAGTGCCAATCGGGATTTTTCACCCCCACTCAAGACTTTCACCTTTTTCTCTACATCATTTTCATCAAATAGAAATGCACCGAGCAGTGCACGAATTCGCGAAATATTTGACCAATCTCCGGTAGCTTCATCCTCAATTGTGGCCAATACGGATTTTTCTTCATTCAGCACATTTTCCTGAACTTGTGCGTAATAGCCAATCTTGATATTGTGTCCGATTTTTATGCTTCCGCTATCAGGCTTTTCCAGTTGATTGATAAGCCGAACCATAGTGGATTTGCCCATACCGTTTTTACCTACAAAAGCTACTTTATCGCCACGCTCTAATATGAAGTTTGCATCGCTGAAAACCTTTTTTTCGCCATAGCTTTTTACCAGCTTTTTCACTTCCAGACTGATATCACCAGAACGGGGAGCCGGTGGAAAACGGAAATCTATTTGCTGCTCATCGAGTTCATCAATATTCACCTGATCCATTTTTTCCAAAAGCTTTACTTTGGATTGTACTTGCTTGGCTTTGGTAGCCTGTGCCCGGAAACGGTCTATGAATTTTTGCTGCTGTTCAATGTATTTTTGCTGATTGCGATAAGTGGCTATTTGCTGTTCGTAGCGTTCCTCGCGCAATTCCATGTATTTGGAATAGGGCACTTTAAAATCGTACATACTTCCAAAAACCAGTTCTATTGTTCTGTTTGTAACATTATCGAGAAACATCCTGTCGTGCGAAACCATAATAATGGCGCCCTGATAATTGATAAAAAACTCCTCCAACCATAAAATAGATTCAATATCCAAATGGTTGGTGGGCTCATCCAGCAGCAACAGATCAGGAGTTCTTAAAAGCAATTTCGCCAGTTCTACTCGCATTTGCCAGCCACCGCTAAACTCCTGTATTGGTTTTAAAAATTCCGACTCTTTAAAACCCAGGCCTTTTAATATTTTCTCAATTTCACTGTCCATTTTAGAACCGCCCTTAAGTTCCAGTTGGTGGTGTAATTCTGAAAGGCGGTTGATTAGATCGCCATATTCATCCGATTCATAATCGGTGCGTTCCTCTATGGCACTTGTAATCTTGGCAATTTCAGCCTCCATATCCAGCACATCCTGAAAAGCGGTCTTTGTTTCTTCTAAAATGCTTTTAGTGGAAGTCATTTTCAGCTCCTGAGGCAAATATCCTATTGAATTTGATTCAGGAACATCCACACTGCCACTGTCGGCAGCTTGAGTGCCGGCAATGATTTTAAGCAATGTAGATTTTCCCACTCCATTTTTGCCGATTAGGCCAATTCTATCTCGTGGGTTTACCACAAATGAAAGTTGCTTAAACAGGTCAATACCGCTAAAGGAGACAGATATGTTACTAATACTGATCATAAGCCTGCAAAGGTAGGGGTATTTTGCGGGAAGATGAATTCACAATTAAGGATTCATTTGCCAAATATCCATAAAAATCATTTCACCCTTTTACTACCCTTGTAAAGGTTGTATTTGCGCAAGCTACAGAGCAAAGGGCCATTGTATAGCGGAACACGCTTGTCGGTTTTCAAACCAATATTTTTCAATGCCTCAATATTAGAACTGAGTATCCACGCTTCCCAATTGCCAAAATCCTGTTTGAGCTTATCGCCCATTTCTTTGTACATATCCAATATAGCTTTGGGTCTAAGGCGCTCTCCGTATGGTGGATTCATAATTATCACGCCTTGCTCAGTAGGTTTTTTTACATCTGCAAAACTAATTTGCTTCAATTGGATTTGCTTTTCAAATCCCATGGCTTTTATATTCTCAGCGGCTATCTCAATCTGTTCTTTGTCGGCATCGGTACCATAGAGCAAATTATCAGGCAGTGGACGCATGTTTTCAGCAGCAATTTTCCTTACGTTTTCCCATAATTTTTCATCAAAATCTTTCCAGGAGAAAAAGCCGAAATAAGTTTTTTTCCAGCCCGGAGGCATTCCTGTGTAGAGTAATGCAGCTTCCTGTAAAAAAGTAGCCGTACCACACATCGGATCAAGCAAAGGCACACTACCGTCCCATCCTGCAATTCTAAGAATCCCCGCTGCCAGTACTTCATTAATAGGTGCCCGGCTCTTCTGCAAACGAAAACCCCGCTTGTGCAATGAATAACCCGAACTATCCAAACTCACACTTACCTTATCGCCCGAAATAAAAAGGTTAAAACGCAAATTGGGTTTTTCTAAATCTACACTTGGGCGCTTGGCAAATTTATTCATGAAATGATCCGCAATGGCATCTTTCATCCTTAGCGCAGGAAAATGCGAATGTGGAAAATGCCGGGATTTCACAGCACTGTCTATGGCAAAAGTATCATCTACATCCAGCCATTGCTGCCAATCCTGACGCAGTAAAAAATTATAAAAATCATCCTGCGAATTGATGGGGAATTCCAAAACAGGAAGTAAAACCCTAAGTGCAGTAGCGCATTTGAGATTACTCAAATACAACAAAACCTTATCGCCCTGAAACTTGACTGCACGACTTAGAATTTCAATGTTTTCCGCCCCTATAGCCCTGAGCTCTTCTGCCAGAATATTTTCCAGCCCTGCCATTGTTTTGGCTATTAGTGTGAATTGTTTTTGCACCTAATTGGTTAATGGTTTGAATTGCAAAGTACCACATTACTCTGTGTTTGTTCAAATTTCATTATCAACCCGATTCTTAATCGCTTAAGCAAACTAAAAACCTGATTGAAAAAGGCTTTGAATTTCCAGCCCTTTTTTTTTATTATCTTTGCAATTCTCCCTATCACTTAATAGAATTATAGAATACTATGCAGAAAAACGCATCGCAGCAAGGACTTTACGTCCCTGAAATGGAACACGACAATTGTGGAATTGGATTTATAGCCAACCTAAAAGGATACAAAACACACAAAACCGTGAATGATGCCCTGACTATGCTCGAAAATATGGAGCACAGAGGCGGTACCGGATACGATATCAATACCGGTGATGGCGCGGGAATTCTGATTCAGATTCCCCATGAGTTTTTTGTAATACAGTGTAAAAACCTCGGATTCAAACTACCCCAATTCGGAGGATATGCTGTAGGAATGATATTCTTTCCAAAGGATAAAAAACGCAGGGAGAATTGCCGAAAAATATTAAATGAAGCCATTGAAAAATCCGGGCTTGAATTGCTGGGCTACAGAAAAGTACCTGTCAATTCAGAAGGAATCGGTCAAATGGCATTAGATTCAGCACCTGTAATCGAGCAATTATTTGTTCGCCTAAAATTCAATCTTTATGCACCCGGTGTTTTAGAAAGAAGAGTATTTGTTTTAAGGAAATTTACTACCAATATAATAAGAGAGCGCATCCCCGATACTGAAGATGATTTTTATTTGTCTTCGATGTCATATAAAACCATTGTATATAAAGGGCAACTAACCACCAGGCAACTGCGCACCTACTACCCCGATCTGGAAGATGCACATTTAAAATCTGCTATTGCATTAATTCATTCGCGCTTTTCCACCAATACTTTTCCGAAATGGAAACTGGCTCAGCCATTTGATTTTATTGCCCATAATGGAGAAATCAATACAATTAAAGGAAATGTAAACTGGATGCGTGCCAAAGAAGTGTTGATGAACTCGGCACTGTTTACAAATGAAGAATTTGAAATGATGCTTCCTATTTGCAATCACAACAGGTCAGACTCTTCTAATTTGGACAGTATTATTGAGATGCTTCTGTTTGGAGGCCGTTCATTGCCACATGCTATGATGATGCTGATTCCTGAAGCCTGGCAAGAAGATAAAGATATGGATCCGCTCAAACGCGCCTTTTACGAATACCATGCTTCATTTATGGAACCCTGGGATGGCCCTGCTTCTATTTGCTTTACAGATGGGCGTATTGTAGGCGCTACTTTGGATAGAAACGGGTTGCGCCCTTCGCGCTACGCACTCACCGATGATGATTATCTTGTGATGTCCTCTGAGGCAGGAGCACTTATTTTAGATGAAAAAAAGATAGTAAAAAAAGGGCGCGTACAGCCGGGCAAAATGTTCGTTGCTGACATTGAACAAGGAAGAATTATAAGCGATGAGGAATTAAAGAAGGAAATTTGTGCACAGCAGCCCTATCAGGAATGGCTTGACAATGGCCTGCTAAGAATGGAAGACCTGGTTCAAAAAAATGTCAGTCTGGAAATCCAAAAACCAGATTCTAAAAAATTACGCAGGGAGCAAATCATACAGGGGATGACTTCTGAAGATTTACGTGTGATCGTAGAACCCATGATGCAATTCGGAAAAGAGCCTATTGGTTCTATGGGCAGTGATATACCGCTTGCTGCGCTTTCTAAACAAAGCCGACACATTTCCCATTATTTCAAACAGCTTTTTGCACAGGTCAGCAATCCACCCATTGACCCAATTCGGGAAAGACTGGTAATGTCGCTGTATATGCGACTGGGGCAATTGCGCAACTTTTTGCATGAAAAACCTTCACATTGCCGGCAAATACATATTGATCAGCCTATTTTAAGCAAAACAGAATTCAGGGTAATAAAAGAAATTGATCACAAATTTTTCAGAACGGCAACTATTAAAGCAGCTTATAATCTGCCCTATCAAAAAGGAGAACTCAAACAAGCGCTTCACCAACTCTGTGTCAGAGCTGAGAAAGCAATTGAAAAAGGCACTAACATCTTAATAATCAGCAATAAGCTAAAGGATGATAAACGCATGCCCATCCCTTCTTTGTTGGCGCTTTCAACTGTGCACCACCATCTCTTAAACAGAAAATTGCGCGGAAAAGCCGCCCTCATTGTTGAAGCTGGTGATGCATGGGAAACCCATCATTTTGCTACTCTAATTGGGTATGGGGCATCTGCCGTATATCCCTATTTAGCAGATAACAGTATTACAGAAATATTGCTCAAAAAAAATGCTGGCCAAACCGAAATTGAAACTTATCTACAAAAATACCGCTCAGCCTTAAATAAGGGGCTTTTTAAGATTATGTCCAAAATGGGTATTTCAACACTCCAATCTTATATGGGTGCCCAAATATTTGAAGCCATAGGATTGAGCAAAAAGATGATTGATTACAGTTTTACTGGAACTGTAAGCCGTATTGAAGGCTTGGATTTTGATGATTTGGCTAAAGAGCAATTGCTGCGCTACAAAGTAGCCTACCCTGAACAAAACCTAACAGAAATACTGCCGGTTGGGGGAATTTATCAGTGGAAAAGACAAGGGGAAAAACATCTGTTCAACCCCGATACTGTATTTCATCTTCAACAAGCTTGTAAAACAAATAAAAATGAGCTTTATCGTAAATATGCTGAAAGCATCAACGATCAAAGTAAGGATACACTTACACTAAGAGGCTTACTGGAAATTAAAAAGAGTAAAAAATCCATTCCTATAAATGAAGTGGAACCGGCTGAGGAAATTTTCAAGCGCTTTGCCACAGGTGCCATGTCTTTTGGTTCAATTTCTCATGAAGCGCATTCCACCCTGGCCATTGCCATGAACAGAATTGGCGGAAAAAGCAACAGTGGTGAAGGTGGCGAAGATGAAATCCGATTCAAACGCAAGGAAAATGGAGACTGGGAAAGATCGGCCATCAAGCAAGTTGCCTCAGGGCGATTTGGTGTAACCAGCAATTACCTTGCAAATGCAAATGAGCTGCAAATTAAAATGGCCCAGGGAGCCAAACCCGGAGAAGGTGGTCAGTTGCCCGGCCATAAAGTCAACGATTGGATAGGCAGAGTAAGACACTCTACTCCAGGTGTGGATTTAATTTCGCCTCCACCACACCATGATATATACTCCATAGAGGATTTGGCGCAATTGATTTTTGACCTGAAAAATAGCAACCGTGCTGCAAGAATCAATGTGAAACTGGTTTCAGAAGCTGGAGTGGGCACTATAGCTGCCGGAGTAGTAAAAGCCAAAGCTGATGTAATATTGATCTCCGGTCATGATGGAGGAACAGGAGCTTCACCGCTCAGTTCTATTCAACATGCAGGTTTACCCTGGGAACTGGGACTGGCCGAAGCCCACCAAACACTCATCACCAATAAATTGCGCAACAGAGTCACTCTGCAAACTGACGGACAATTGCGTACAGGAAGAGATATTGCCATAGCTACAATGCTGGGCGCTGAAGAATGGGGAATTTCCTCAGCAGCTCTTGTTGTAATGGGCTGTATTATGATGCGTAAATGTCATCTCAACACTTGCCCTGTAGGCGTTGCTACCCAAAAAGACGAACTCCGTGAATTATTCACCGGAGACCCCGATCATGTTGTCAATTTCTTCCGCTTTCTGGCAGAAGACCTCAGAGAGATTATGGCCGGTTTGGGCATCAAAACCGTAAATGAATTGGTAGGCCGATCCGACTTGCTACAGGTAAGAAAAGATGTGGAGCACTGGAAATTGAAGAAACTGGATTTAAGCCCTGTTTTAAAACAAGTGTCAATTCCAAAGGGAATCACCAGCTTTAAAACCGAAGAACAGGCACATCTTATTAGTGAAGTAATCGACTGGAAAATGTTGGATGCTGCAATGGACTATTTCAAATCCCAAAAAACAGTGCATTTAGAACTGCCCATTCTCAATACAGACCGTGCTGTTGGCACATTGCTTTCCAATGAAATTTCTAAAAAATACGGTTCTGAAGGAATTAAAGCAGAAGTATTGCATTATTCTTTTAAAGGTTCAGCCGGACAGAGCTTTGGTGCTTTTGCTGCTAAAGGCTTATTGCTGGAGTTAGAAGGCGAAGGAAATGACTATTTTGGGAAGGGATTATCCGGAGCTACATTGGTAGCCTATCCTAATAAACAAGCACCATTTGTTCCCGAAGAACAAATTATCATTGGTAATGTCGCCCTGTATGGAGCCACTTCAGGAAAATTATTCGTTCGTGGCCAGGCAGGCGAAAGATTTGCTGTCAGAAATTCAGGAGTTCAAGCTGTTGTTGAGGGCGTAGGCGATCATGGCTGTGAATACATGACAGGAGGAGCTGTGGTTATATTGGGTGAAGTCGGTAGAAATTTTGGAGCGGGCATGAGTGGAGGAACGGCTTTTGTTTTGGACAATAAAAAGCAATTGGAAACTAAAAGTGGCAACCCCGATTTAATTTTTGACAATATGGATGCCAAAGACAAAAGAGTTCTGAACAGCTTAATTAAAGAACATTACGAGCGTACCGGTAGTACAATTGCACAGCAAATATTGATTTACTGGAAAGACTACCTCAATCAATTTGTAAAAGTGATACCTGCAGCTTACAAAGCTATTTTGGAAGAAAGAAATACAGAATCTGCAGTCATTAGAAAAATAGGATAATATGGGAAAAGCAACAGGTTTTCTGGAAGTAGGACGTAAATTGCCTGAAAAGCGCAATCCGAAAGAAAGAATAAAAGATTTTAAAGAAGTATATAAAGCACATACTGCCGAATTCACAGAAGAGCAAGCCTCTCGCTGCATGGATTGTGGTGTGCCTTTCTGCCATATGGGCTGCCCCTTGGGCAATAATATACCCGAATTCAATGATGCTGTTTACCGCAAAGAATGGAAAAAGGCTTACGACATTCTTGACACAACAAATAATTTCCCGGAGTTTACCGGAAGGATATGCCCTGCTCCCTGTGAGTCTGCCTGTGTACTTGCTATCAATAAGCCGGCCATTACCATAGAGATGATAGAAAAAAGCATTATAGAAATGGCTTTTAAAAATAGCTGGGTTAAACCACGACCACCTAAAAAACGCAGTGATAAAACTGTAGCTGTTGTAGGTTCTGGCCCTGCAGGTCTTGCCGCAGCTGATCAGCTCAATAAAGCCGGACATACAGTGCACTTATATGAAAGAGCCGACAGAATGGGCGGACTTTTACGTTACGGGATCCCTGACTTTAAGCTGGAAAAATGGGTCGTTGAAAGACGCATCAGTTTAATGGAACAGGAAGGTGTTGTAATGCATCCAAATACAAATATTGGTGAAGATATAGAAGGCAACGAGTTACTTGATCAATACGATGCAGTTATACTTTCCATTGGCTCAACCATCCCACGTGACCTTAAAATCCCCGGTCGCAGTTTTGAGGGTATTCATTTTGCTATGGATTTTCTAACCCGGCAGAATAAAATAGTAGCAGGGGATAGCGAAAATAATTTACCGGAAATTACTGCAAAAGGCAAAGATGTAATTGTAATTGGTGGTGGTGATACTGGTTCTGATTGTATTGGGACTTCAAATCGTCAGGGCGCCAACAGCATATTCCAAATAGAACTATTAAATAAGCCCCCGCTTAAAAGAAGTGAAGACAATCCGTGGCCGGAATATGCCCATGTTTTTCAGGTAACAAGTTCGCATGCAGAAGGCTGTGAAAGAGCCTGGTCTTTGTTAACCAAGGAATTTATTGGTGATAAACAGGGGAAACTTAAAGGTGTAAAAGTTGTCGATTTGGAATGGAAAAACAATGGTTTTGAAGAAATTGAAGGCAGTGAAAGAATCATTCCTTGTCAGTTGGCATTACTTGCAATCGGATATTTACATCCTCAGCACGAAGGACTACTGAATCAACTTGGCGTAGAATTAACAGACAGGGGCAATGTTGCCGATAAAAACTATCAGACCAATATTGACAAAGTCTTTGCTGCCGGAGACATGCGCAGAGGTCAATCGCTTGTAGTTTGGGCGATGAGTGAAGGCAGGGAAGCCGCAAGAGCTGTTGATGAATTTTTGATGGAGAAAAGTGAATTGCCTAGCAAGGATGCTTCTTATTATGCTATGTGATTTTTGAAGATAGCAGGATAGATTTTCTTACCTAGATTAAATAAATTCAAACGATAAAGAAATAATTTCGTTAACTTAGTTAACCTGATCTTGTTATTAATTTAATTAACATTAATTTTTCATGCACCCTGGGGCAATTTCATCAAACTATATCTATTATGAGTGGATTAGAATTAAAAGTTTACGAAATATTAAAAACAAAGCTTGGTAATGAAGAAGCTTCTCTTGTGATTGAATATTTTGATCAAAAAGCCAAGGAAAAAATCAATGAAAAGAAAGACATCTTTTTTAACAAAAGACGACAAAGTTGACCTTATCAAATGGATGGTCGGCTTTTGGATTGCTCAAATGGCTGCTATTATTGGCCTATACCTACAAGGCTGATATTGAAAAAACTATAATTTCTGAATGTATCCAACAAATCAATAAGGCTGCACCCGCACTTTTCCCTGTGTATTGATCTCCAATGAAGGAAAGGGTACTTTAACCATATTCAGCATATTTAGCAATATTTTAAAGCCCTTTCTGCGAACCGGAATCCGGGTGAAATCAATATCCGGTGAAATATAGAATTGCCGGTTGCGCTGCACATCTGTGCGGTCAACGATCATGCCCGGAGGGCAATCACCGGCTTTAGTACCTTCCTCTGTACACCATATATTTTCACTGCCGCCATACATATTTCGCGCGCCATATCCCACTGCTATATTAATCCAATCGGGAAAACGGGTATCGCGCTTGATGAATGAAGCAATATTTACCGATGCCCAGGTTGTAACGGCATTGTAATCTTTTAAAAACAGCTCCGGTAAAGATGTGCCGTAAAGATCACTGGCGCGATTCTTCAATTCACCTTCGGGATATTTCTGAGGGATAGTAGAAATTTTAAGGCTGATACGCTGCTCTTTCCAGGCCAATTCCTGCGAAATCACAATGGCCGAGCCCAATACATTGGCACCAAAGTCCCAGGCCGAAAAGCCCCAGTCTGCTGAAAAGGCATCCAGAATTTCTATGGAAGATTGCAAAAAAGTACCGGTCATTCCTCCCACCCAGATTGCCTTTTTATCTTCCATGCCCGTCCAGCGATACATGCCCACAGCCCAGCGGCTTTGAAAATATGCACTGTAAATGTGGCCGGCTTTGTCAATCTGCATCCAATCGCGACCATCGTTGTGAAAATGAAATCGCGAGCGCGGAATATCCTTGTACCAATATTGGTTCAAACCAATTAAAGCACCACCATAAATTGTTAAAATGGAACCTGTTACTACCCCCACTTTCATTTTATTCAGCGTGGTGTCGGGTTTGAAAAACTGAGCAGATTTGCGATCTTGTGCCTGGATTTCCAAACACATTAACAGAACGAAAATAAGTATTGATATTCCCTTGATGTATTTCAAAACACCCATGCGTTGCAAATTACAGAATAATGGGGGCTTTCAGTAATTAGTGGTTTAAATATAAAATCGCTGCTACTTATCTTAAATTTTAAAAATTCTTAGATGCCGAAAAAAGGAAATAGACATCAAGAAACTTTTTTAGTAAATTAAGTTTTAAATTGCTTAGGGTTTGATGCAAAATAAGGTCTACAGAAGTAAGGCAGTTTTTGCAACAAACCCTTACACAAATAGATAGAAACAATGAGCAAAGCCCTTTTTAACCGAATTACTGTCAATCCTAAAATATGTCATGGAAAGCCATGTATCCGCAATACAAGGATAATGGTAGAAAGTATTTTGGAGTATCTTGCCGGAGGAGATACTATTGATGATATTCTTGAAGAATTCCCTGATCTTGAAAGAGAGGATGTTTTGGCATGTATCTCTTATGCCAATAATATACTTAAATTCAAGAGTACCTCCTTTAAAGTAGCTTAATGCAATTTTTAATTGATGCACAACTTCCACCTTCCTGGGTGAAAATTTTTCAATCCCATGGTTTTAAAGCCATACATACCCGTGATTTGGAAAAAGGAAATCTAAGCTCAGACCAAATAATAATTGAACTCTCTGAAAGAAACAACTGGATCATTGTCACCAAAGATTCAGATTTTTATTATTCACATATCACCACTGGCAAACCCAATAAATTGGTTTTTGTAAAGCTTGGGAATATGAGGATTAAATCTGCAAATGGATATTTAAACAGCAACATCCAAACACTTATAAAAGCATTGAAACAGGGAAGTTTAGTTGAATTATGGGCGGATGGAATTACGGTGATTTCTTAATTCAAAAACGGGTTGCTCATCCTCTCCTGGCCAATAGTGGTATCCGGCCCATGTCCGCAATACACAACCGTGGTATCCGGTAAAGGAAGCAATTCCCTTTTAATGCTTTCGATCAAAGTATTGTAATCACCGCCCGGAAGGTCAGTGCGGCCTATGCTTTGGAAAAACAGCACATCCCCGGCAATTACATAGCCGTCTTTTTTGTTGTAAAAAGATATTTCTCCGGGTGTATGTCCGGGCGTGTATAGCACATCCAACTCAGTACCTTTTCCGAACACAATTTTTTCTCCGGGCGCAATAAAATAATCGGCTTCCTTTTGTGCAGTAATATTCAAACCCAACATTTTGCCATATTCCGGCACAGCCTGCAACACTTGCAATTCATCTTTGTGAATGCCCAATTCGAGGCCATATTTTTCAGCTACAAACAAATTGCCCAAAACATGATCTACATGGCAGTGGGTATTGATCAGCTTTACTGGTTTTAAATTATTTTGATCAATAAAATCACTGAGCTCTGCATTTTCCCGCGCATTGGAACACCCCGGGTCAATAATGATGCACTCATTGCTCTCATCATACAGCACATAAGTGTTTTCCTGAAAAGGATTGAAGGTGAATTTTGCTATCTTACTCATCTTTTTTCGTTTATTTTTTTATCTTCATCGGCATACAAAATACTGTAAACTACCTCGGGGCAAATCCACGAGGTATTTATGAAATAAAATATTTTTTAATTTCGATATAGGTCTGCCTTTGTCGGCAGACAGGCCTCGGAATATTTAAATCTCGATTATCGAGCAAAATTAAGCTTTTATCAGCGAGCAGTATTATTATTGTACTGAACTTCTTAATACCGTATTGATATCTTGAGAAATTTCCGCTTTTTCATTTTCTTTTGCTTTGCCTTACTCTCAATTTGGCAAAATAAACTTATTGCGCAAGGCACCAATGAAACCTTTGGACAAAATGCCGTTCAGTACAAAGAATTTGAATGGCAATATTTTGATTCTGAAAATTTCAGAACGCTGTTTTACCTCGGAGGTCAGGATCTTGGAAAATACGCCCTGCAATATGCTGAAAAAGTACTGCCCGAAATAGAAGACCAATTGGAATGGAAGCTCAACAGAAAAACCCATATTCTGGTTTACAATGACCTTTCTGACCTCAACCAAACCAATATCGGACACGGACTGGAACTGAACAATACCGGTGGAGTCACGAAAATTATTGGCAATAAGATATTCGTCTATTTCAATGGAGACCACGGTAATCTGGAAAAACAAATTCGCCAGGGCATAGCACGTGTAATGATGAACCATATACTTTTTGGAAGTAATTTTCAGGAAGTACTGCAAAATGCCGTTTTACTCAATTTGCCCGAATGGTTTACCAACGGACTGGTAGAATATATTGGCGAAAGCTGGAACACTGAAAAAGACAATAGATTGCGGGAAGGCATCCTTTCAGGAAAATTTGAAAAATTCAACCGGCTAAGAGATGAAGAATCCACATTTGCCGGCAGTGCAGTATGGCATTATGTAGAAGAAAAATACGGGAAATCAGCTGTTTCCAACTTGCTTTATCTTACACGCATCAACCGCAGTATGGAAAGCGGTTTTCTTTTTGTGCTGGGCGAGGGCATTAAAAAATCACTGGAAGACTGGTACAAATATTACCTGGTAGAATTTACTGCTGATATGGAATTGAGAGATTCCCTGCAAACAGAAAATATCATTGATCGCAGAAAATGGAAGAAAAGGCACCACTACCAACTCAAGATCAGCGATGATGGCAAATACATTGCATATGCAAATAATATACAGGGCAAATATCGGGTCTATGTACAAAATCTTGAAAGCGGTAAAATCCGCAGAGTACTGAGAGGTGGTGTAAAAACTGTAAAACTAGTTACAGATTATAGCAATCCGATTTTAGACTGGTCACCGGATATGAAAACCCTGGCTGTGATCTATGAAAAGCGCGATAAGCTCAAGCTGCTGCTTTACGATGTAGAAGAAAATAAAAAAGAAAAGAAAAACATCACTAAATTCCAGCAAGTCAATAGTTTCCGATTTATGGGTGACCCCCGCTATTTGGTGCTGTCGGCTGTAAAAAGATGCCATTCGGATATATACAGCTATTATTTACCAACCACTTTAACAGAACAAATCACCAATGATTATTACGATGACCTGGATCCTGCCTATGTGAATATTGATGGAAAAGAAGGCATTATTTTCAGATCAAACAGGCTGAACGATACATTGAAAACTGTAGATGCAGATACCAATCGCGTAGGACAGAGTTATGACCTCTATTTTTACAATACCAACGACCGCAAACAAATTCTCACGCGCGTTACCAATGACCCCTTCTCCATTGAAAAAATGCCACAGCAGTTGGATGAAAAACATTTCACCTATCTATCCGACAAAAACGGGATTTCAAATCGCTATGCCGCCTATTTTGAAGATGAATTTGTAAAACGAGATACAGTAGTTTTTTTCCGGGATTCAGTGGTGCGCAATCCTAAATGGGATTTTATCAACAGCAGTGCCACAATTGACTCGGTTCGATTGCGCCCTGTTTATAAAACCACCACTTATTCTGTTCCAATCAGCGACAAGCCATACAGCATTAATGAACAGGACATCAGCCCCTCTGGGAAAATTGCGGAAATTGTGGAAAGTGATCAACTTGACTGGTTTTACCTCCACGATGCTCCAAAAGAACTGGCTTTAGCACAAGAACTTGAACTAAGACCAACACCCTACAGGGAGTTTATAGAAAACAAACTTGAAAAAGAAAGAATGCGCAAACAGTTTGAGGAAAATAAACTTTTTGATGAAGCACTGAAAGATGAAGAAGGTATTTCTGACAGCATCAGCCCTGATGAATTCTTTTACCAATCTGAATACACCGTATTCCCCGAGCTAAATGTCACTAAGACCATAAGTGGAAGTGCTGAAGCAGAGGTGTCTAAAGGTGTCTTTCAACAAACCCGTGTTTTGCCTTATAAAGTAAAATTCTCTACGGATTATGTACTCACGCAAATCGACAATAGCCTGATTATGACGCGCTATCAGAAGTTTGCTCCCGGTGCTCCTGTATTCCAAAATCCTCCATTTAGCGGAACCATCAATCTTGGTGTATCAGATCTTTTTGAAGATTACCGGATTTTTGGAGGTTTTCGCTTTCCTTTTAATTTCCAGGGCTCAGAATATTTTATCGGCTACGAGAATTTAAGAAAACGCCTTGACAAACAAATAAAATATTACCGCAGAGTAATGCCACAAACCTATACCGACAGGGTGCCTTTTACAAATGAGCCGGTAAATACCGATGCTGGAATTCCTCTGGAGGCCAAGATCAAGACAAATTATGTGGAATCGCGCTTTACCTACCCCATTGATGTGCTCAGAAGTTTCCGGTTTTTTCTGGCCTACAGACACGACAATTATGTGTTCCAAAAACAAGAAGAATTTTCCGCCAACCTGGACAACTATAAAGAAAACTGGCTCTTTTTCCGCCTGGAATATGTATTTGACAATACCATTGGCCTGGGACTCAACCTTAGAAAAGGAGTGCGCTTTAAATTCTTCTCAGAAATTCACAAAGAATTTCAGATGCAGCCACAAGGCATTATCGATAATGTAGATTTCAATTTGCCAAGTTTTGACAACAGCTATTTCGGTGTACTTGGGTTTGATTTTCGTTATTACCAACCCATTCATAAAGAAATTATCTGGGCCAATCGCGTAGCCCTGGGAACATCCTACGGTACTAAAAAACTGGTCTATTACCTCGGTGGAGTTGACAGTTGGCTTATCCCTTCTCCTGAATTCGATAATGATACCGAGGTTTCTCTCGATCAAAACTATGCCTTTCAAACCATTGTAACCAATATGCGCGGTTTCCCTCAAAATGTGCGCAATGGCAATTCTTATTTTGTGCTTAATTCAGAAATCAGGGTGCCGATTTTTACCTATCTGATCAACAATCCTATTCGCTCTGAATTCATTCGTAATTTCCAGATCATTGGCTTCACAGATATCGGTTCTGCATGGGAAGGGCTAAATCCTTACAAAGATGAAAACCAGGTTTTTACTTCTACTATTGGAGAATCTTCACCAGTAGTTACGGTCAATTATTTTAAAAATCCTGTTGTGTTTGGCTATGGTTTCGGGCTCAGGACTTCACTTTTCGGTTATTTCATTCGTGCCGATCTTGCATGGGGCAATGACAGTGGCCAAAGAACCGAAAAACCCAGATTGTATATTTCTTTGAATTTGGATTTTTAGGGAGACTGTTAACTCAAATGCCAAGTCGGCAAAAAGATCTACCCCGTTACCGAATTTGCAACTGTTTATCCCTAATCAAAAAGTGCGGCAATATCCTTTTGCTCCAGTTTTTTGAATACGGCATCATCTGTTTTTATCAGGTCAGAGGAAAGTTTCAATTTGTGCTTTTGTAGATCTAGGATTTTTTCCTCTACGGTATCCTTGCAAATCATTTTGTACGAAAAAACATGTTTGTCCTGACCTATTCTATAGCAACGGTCTATGGCCTGTGCTTCAACGGCAGGATTCCACCAGGGATCTACAATATAGACATAATCTGCAGCGGTGAGGTTTAGACCTGTACCTCCGGCTTTTAAGCTGATTAAGAACACTCTGCAATCACTGTCATTTTGAAAATAATCTACCTGCTCTTCTCGCTTTTGAGTTGCGCCATCGAGATAGGCATATTGAATGCCCGCCTCATCCAATGTATTTTTGATAAGCCCCAGCATTTTTACGAATTGGGAAAACACAAGCACTTTGTGATTGCCGGTTTTATCCAAGATATGCTCTTTTAAGGTATCAAGTTTTATCGACACATTTTCATAGACCTCATCACCGGAAATCAGGGCGGGACTGTTGCAAACCTGCCTTAATTTTGTAAGCCCTTCCAGTACGTACATGCGCGATTTGTTCAGCCCGTCCTCTTCAATTTTTCCCATTACATAATTGCGGTATTTATTGCGCATGGCATCATAGATTTTTCGCTGCGATTTATCCATATCACAATAAATGACACTTTCCGTTTTTTCGGGAAGCTCGGTAGCTACCTGTTCTTTGGTACGCCTAAGAATAAAGGGATTGATCAAGTTTCTCAATTCCACTGCCCGCTTTTCATTTTTATCCTTGTCTATGGGGTCGGAATAGTTTTTCTTAAAGTCATTTTCAGAACCCAAAAACCCGGGATTGAGAAATTGCATTTGCGCATATAGATCGAATGTGTTATTTTCTACCGGAGTGCCGGTCAATGCCAGCCTATTTGCTCCCTGTAAAAGCCGCATGGCCTTAAACCTTTTCGATCGGGGATTTTTAATGGCTTGGGACTCATCCAATACAATATAATTGAACCGATAATCCTTTAGCAACTCAATATCGCCCGCGGCAGTACCATAGGTAGTCAATATAAAATCATACTTTTTAAAATTCTTTGTATCGCTTTGCCTTTTGGTTCCGTGATGTACAAAATATTTTAATTTAGGGCAGAATTTATCCGCTTCTGCCTGCCAGTTGAAAATCAGGGAGCGGGGCACCACTACCAGGCTACAGGTTTTCTTTTCATTTTTCTGCTGCATAAGGAGCGTCAATACCTGAAGGGTTTTGCCAAGTCCCATATCATCTGCCAAGCAACCACCGAAGGAAAACTTTTGGAGAAAGCCCAACCAATTGTAACCGCTTTGCTGATAATCGCGCAGTTGGGCTTTTACACCCACGGGCAATTTCAGGTTTTCCACTTTTTCAAAATCGAGCAATGCCGTCTTTTTTTCTTCTATTTCCTGCTTTACGGAAATATCATCTATTTGGTCAAAATATTCATCTACAACGGAAAAATGCAGTTTTGAAACCTGAACTCCGTCTTTTTTCACTTGACCAATGCGGAAATAGCGTTCCAGTTTATCCAACCATTTTTCGGGCAATATGCCTATACTTCCATCGCCCAATTTTACATAGTTTTGCTTGTTGACTACTGCTTTTTTTAGGCTGCTCAAATCCACTACCTGATCGCCAAAACTGACATCAATTTTGGTATCAAACCAGTCAATATTGGATTTTACTGAAACATTTACCTTTGCTTTGTTGACATTGTATTTGAAGTTTTTAAGCTTATCGAAACCAAAAACCTCCACTTCATTTTCCTTGGCCTGTTTAAAGAAATTAAAAAACCAACCAGATTCCGTCATCTCGTCCACTGAAAGATAAAATATATCCCTGTGCTTCCTTTTCCTAAAGCTTTCGTGCGCATCCAATAAAAAATCCATCAGGAAATTTTCTTCCTCAAAATCACGATCCAGCTTTTTAAGCTTGTCCTTTTCATCCTTAAAAAAAGCATCTCCCTGATGAAATACATCTACTTCCTTTTGTCCGTAATCCAGCACGGGTTTAAAAAGGATATATTCACTCAATTCGCTTAAATAAATTCTTTTACTTGATTTTTGGGCTGTTTCCATTGCAAACAAATCACTTTTGACATTAAATCTTATGGGATAATTCTCTGATAGTGGAATGATCATATTTTGAAGAAAATCAGCTATATCCTCTTTTTGAAATTTAAAAACAGCATTTTCCTTGAAATAATTAAAGGCAAGTGCCATCTCAACATTTGGAAATAAATAAATTTCTTGATTTTGGGTGAAAAATACTGTTGGAAATGGTTTGTTTACATAGTCTTTTTCAAGATCAACAAGTCTTTTATCTATTTTAATAAATGCTTTAAAAATATAATAATTTTGATCTTCACTTAGCTCAAAGCACAGGCGCGGCTTTTCCGAGCGAATGCGCATTAGCCTTAAATTGCTTTTGCGTATTTCCTGATTTGGTTTAAGCTGATAACAAATTTCATTTTCAAGTACCTCAAAAGCATCCTCAAGTAAGGGGTAGAGCTCCAGGGTTGACTTAAACCATTGCTTGGTATCGGGATTGTGGTGATTATAAGGCGTGGTTTCTTGTATATTTGTCACTTTGATTTGTAGCGAGGCAATCTCAGTCTTTGGGAAATGATAGATGTGTTTGATGCCTGAAATGAGCTTGTCATTACTCTTGGAGACCTTTCCTTCCAAAGGATGGATATTGAGTGGGATTAAGCTGTTTTCATCAAAAAACTCCAGGGCATAGCCAAATGCCGTTTGTTTTTGAGCCTTCGACCCCTCCTTTTCAGGAACAATACAGGTTTTCAGAATATCGCTGTCCGCTCGGTTTACAAAACTTTGAATGTGGAAACCTTCCCAATCCATGTATTTGCTGCGCTTTAAAATGCTGTCATCTATAGGAGAGTACTGTAATAACCCATCCTCTAATTCCAGCTCAAAATCTATGTCTATCTGTTTGTCATTATCCACGCCATACTGCTCTTTGACTTTCTCCCTTAGTGGCTTTGGGTCTTTGACTAGTTTAAAAAGATTGTCATTTTTGGCAGAATCCTTCAAGGCATATATTACTGTTTTTTCATGCTTGCAATATGTGTTTACATAGGTGTCGCAACTGCAAACACTTTGCAATTCGTTTTTCTTATTAAAGCTAAATGCTACTGTAACTTCTTTGATAGGGCTATACCAGCTACCCGTCCTTTCCTCCACAGTAAATACTGCTTTGCCCGCTTCAATATGCTCAACAAAAATAGACCCAGTGGGCTCAAAGTATCTAAATTGGTCTTTCAGCATATTTTCCAGCGAACTATAATCCTTATACTGGATAGGATTTATTGATTTTCTTTTTGGAACAGTCTGTTTCTTTTTTTCAAGTAAAGCATCTAGGTTTTTTGCTTTATTGACAAAATCAAGGACAGCGGCTACCTGGTGCTTGCATATTCCGCCAAAATCATAAGGACAATTACAGGAGGTTTCAACATCCGTATTTAAGTTTTTGATATTTACGGTGTATAAGCTTGAACCCCGAACTTCATATTTGGCCTGCCCTTTTTCCTCATCGTACTTCAAAAGCTTACACTTGCGCTGCTTCATGTATGCCTGCCCTCTGGAGAGACTAGAAGAATTGGCATGCCTTTGAATATACTCCAAAAGCTCACTCGATAGATTTTTTTTCGTTATTGTAGACATCTATAATTTAATGAGTTCTTTAAAAAAGCAGAAGTATGAAATTACGACTCCACAATTCGCCTTTCATTTATAGTCGAAAATAATTTTCATCATTTTATCCACACTTATTTTTTGGAAAAACATATTCAGGCCGATACCACAAAAGCATTTTAACATAAAATTTCTAAGCCCCCAATTCCTTAGCTTTGTAAAAATTTTTACGACATGCTTCATTCCATGACTGGTTACGGTAGGGTAAATCTCAATTTCAGGGTACAACAACTCACGATTGAGATCAAAACGCTCAACAGCAAATACTTTGACCTCAACCTGAAAATCCCCGCTTTTTTAAAGCACAAAGAATTTGATATCCGCAATTTATTGCAGGAAAAACTACAGCGCGGAAAAATAGATTGCAGCATCTTACTGGAAGGACAGGAAAATTTTGAGGCAGTAAAAATCAATGAAAAACTGGCCGAAGAATACCTCTCGCAATTGCGCGCATTTTGCAAAAAACAGAATTTGGTCGAAGAAAATCTACTCGATCAGGTATTGAAAATGCCGCAGGTTTTGGAGAGTGCCTTTTCAGAATTGAGCGAGAATGAATGCAAGGAAATTTTTGAAAAAATCGAAATCGGTATCGGAAAACTCAATCAGCACCGTATTCAAGAAGGAAGAAGCTTAAAGGATGATTTGCTCAATAGCTTGTCCAATATTGAAAATGCCGTGCTGGAAATAGAAAAAATAGCTCCCAATAGAAGGGTGAAAAAGCGGGAAAAACTAGATGCACTGCTGAGCGAAGTGGATCAAAACAAGTTGGACGAAACCCGGCTAGAACAGGAATTGCTCTATTATATCGAAAAATTAGATATCAATGAAGAATTGTCTCGCTTGAAAGGGCACTGTGAATATTTTAGGGAAATAATTGAAAATGACAATAGCTCCAAAGGAAAAAAATTGGGCTTTATGTCGCAGGAGCTGGGCAGGGAGATCAATACACTGGGTGCCAAGGCCAATGACACCGATATTCAGCGCTTTGTGGTATTGATGAAAGAGGATTTAGAAAAAATAAAAGAACAGGTGAACAACGCATTATGAGTCCGAAATTACTTGTATTTACAGCGCCATCGGGCGCAGGTAAAACCACTATTGTGAGGCATTTATTGGAGAAATTCAGCAAGCTGGAATTTTCAGTAAGTGCCACTACCCGCGCACAAAGACCACATGAAACAGATGGAAAAGACTATTATTTTCTAAGCGAAGAAAATTTCAAAAAGAAAATAGAGCAAGACGCCTTTTTGGAATGGGAAGAAGTTTATAAAGGCTCTATTTACGGAACTCTACACTCGGAAATTGAGAGAATCAGTTCGGAAGGAAAAATTGCGGTATTTGATATTGATGTAAAGGGTGCGTTAAATATTAAGCAGCAATACGGCAATGAGGCATTCACTATTTTTGTAAAACCACCTTCGCTCGAAGTACTCATAGAGCGACTTAGCAAGAGAGGGACAGAAGATGAAACCGCTTTTCAAAAACGGGTAGATCGTATGAAGTATGAGATGAGTTGCGAAAAAAAGTTTGATTTTATTCTGCTAAATGACGAACTTCCGTTAGCTTTAGAGCAAGCAGAGCAGCTTGTTCTGAAATTTATCTAACCAATTTTGTTGTGCCTATGTCAACTCAAATCACCCGTGGAGTAAAAATCAGTGTTGAAACTTTTTACCAGGAAAACTACTCCAACCCTACTCACGGAGATTACATGTTTGCTTACAGAATAACTATTGAAAACCGCAATGAATATACCGTTAAGCTGCTCAGCCGCCACTGGTATATTTTCGATTCCAACAATGAAACCAATGAAGTGGAAGGTGATGGAGTTGTGGGCAAACAACCGGTATTAAAACCCGGTGAAATACACAAATACATTTCTGGCTGTAATCTTAAATCTGAAATCGGTAAAATGTGGGGGACTTATACCATGCAAAATATGGAAGATGGCAGCCTCTTTAAAGTTGATATTCCTGAATTTCAACTTGTTGTGCCTTTTAAGATGAATTGAGGTTTTATTATTGGTTTAATTTTATAGAAAGTTCTATTTGACCACCTAAGCCCAGTTCAACAATCTTTTTAAGTGTTGAAAAACGTATTTCTTTAATATTATTTTCAATTTTTGAAATGTACGATTTGGTTGTTCCCGCTCTCTTAGCAAGCTGATCCTGAGTTAAACCTCTTTTAATTCGCGCCTCATGGATCATTGCTCCAATTTTGAAATTTTCATAACCTGCTTCAAGTTTGTCGCGTCTGGCTGTACCACGTTGACCATAATGTTTATCCTTAAACTGTTCAAGCGTCATTGTATTATTTTCCCTGTTTTTCATACTCTTCCTTTATTTTTAGTGCTTTTAATATTTCTTGCTTTGGTGTCTTTTGGGACTTTTTTTGAAATCCATTAGCTAAGACTACAAGTTTACCTTCATCAAAAAAACAGAAAATCCGAAAAATATCGCTGCCTTGCTGTACACGTATTTCAAAAAGCCCATCTGTGTTTTCAATATGTTTGAGATAAGTTTCAGGTACCCGTTGAATTTCTTCAATTAGATCGAGCGTCCAAATAATCTTATCTTTAACTTTAGCTCTTTGTTTTTCAAAAAAATCCTGAAAATAGTTCTTGTAAAATATTACAGTTCTATATTTCTTATTTTTATTCACAACACTAATTTACAAAAAGTTGTTCTAAAGTGAAACTTTTATTATCACAGATCCCTTACGATACAGTGCCCGTCTCGCACACTTCTTAGCTTTCTCATTTGTAATCCGGTATCTTTCCCTATCTCGCCATTGCTGTCAGTGGCTGTACCGCATCCAATAGGTATTCCCACCTGAAATAGCTAATTTTGAAGCCTATTTATAACAACAATTAATAAGTAAAAATATGTCTGCTGCAACATTAGAAAGCAATGTGAAAAAGAAGATTGACGAATGGCTGAACGGTTCATTTGACGAAGACACAAAAAATAAAGTTCGCAAGCTATTAGAGGAAAATCGCTACGATGAACTAACGGATGCATTTTACCAGGATCTGGAATTTGGAACAGGTGGTCTGCGCGGTATAATGGGTGTGGGTTCCAACAGGATGAATAAATACACCGTTGGCAAAGCCACGCAAGGTCTGTGCAATTACCTAAAAGCTCAATTTCCCAATGAACAAATCAAATTTGTAATAGCGCACGACTGTAGAAACCAATCGGATTATTTTGCAAAAATCGTAGCAGATGTTTGTTCCGCCAATGATATTAAAGTTTACTTTTTCAACGGATTGCGCCCTACTCCAGAACTGTCATTTGCCATAAAGGAACTGGACTGCAAAAGCGGGGTAATGCTTACTGCATCGCACAATCCAAAAGAATACAATGGCTACAAAGCCTATTGGGAAGATGGCGGGCAATTGGTAGCTCCGCACGATAAAAATGTCATTGCCGAGGTGAACAAAATCACCGATATAGCGCAGGTGAAATTTGAAGCCAAGGAAGAAAATATAGAAACGATAGGTGAAGAAATAGATCGGATTTACTTGAACAAAATCATGGATCTGAGTTTGCGCCCCGATGCTGTAAAAAAAGAAAAAAACCTGAAAATCGTCTTTTCTCCTATTCACGGAACAGCCATTATGCTGGTGCCACAAGCACTTGAAAAATGGGGTTTTGAAAATGTGCACGTAGTGGAAGAACAAGCCACGCCCGATGGGAATTTCCCCACGGTGATTTTCCCCAACCCTGAAGAAGAGGAAGCCATGCAATTGTCCCTGAAAAAGGCAAAAACCATTGGTGCGGATTTGGTTATGGCCTGCGATCCTGATGGAGACAGAGTTGGCGTAGGCGTGAAAAACAGAACTGGAACATTTCAATTGCTCAATGGCAATCAGATTTGCAGCCTCCTGGTACATTATGTAATCAGCAGCATGAAAGAACTGGGCAAATTGCCGGATAATCCTTATGTAGTAAAAACGATTGTTACCAGTCCTTTAATCTCTGAAATCGCACAAAAAAACCACATCAATTGCTATGAAACCCTTACCGGTTTTAAACACATTGGGGCACTGATCACAAAATTGGAAGGCAAAGAAAATTTCATTGCCGGAGGTGAAGAAAGCTACGGCTATTTGGTGGGTGATTTAGTTCGTGATAAAGACGCTGTTGTTTCCTGCACCATGATTGCAGAAATGACCGCTTATTACAAAAGCCAGGGGAAATCATTGTTTGATGCTCTGCTTGAAATCTACAGCCAATACGGCTTTTACAAAGAGAAATTGATCTCTATCACAAAAAAAGGCAAAAGTGGTGCAGAGGAAATCAAGAAAATGATGCAGGAGCTACGGGACAATCCACCTGCTAAAATTGCAGGTTCACCTGTTGTAAAAATCAGTGATTACCAGGCAGGCTTTAAAAAAGACATGGCAAGTGGCAGAACAAAAACTATTGATTTGCCAAAATCCAATGTATTGCAATTTGTTACTGAAGATAGCAGTATTATCTCTGCCCGTCCTTCTGGTACAGAACCAAAAATCAAATTTTATTCCAGTGCGAAAGCAGTTTTAAAAAATACTGCTGAGTATGAAGAAATTGAAGCAAAATTAGAAGAGAAATTAAAGCAATTGACAGAAGCCTTATCAGGATAATTTTTCTCCATCTTGCCTTAACCATATTATTTATTAGCTTCTTTTCTATCTTAACAAAAAGTTTTAGTGATTTGAGCAAAACACAATTATGAGTCTTAGTCCACCCCTGATTCTATTATTTATCGGCCTTTATTTTGCTGTTCTGCTCCTCATTTCCTGGTGGTCCTCGCGCGGTGCGGACAATGATTCCTTTTTCATCGGTGAGCGAAAATCACCTTGGTACCTGGTAGCTTTCGGCATGATCGGAACTTCGCTATCTGGCGTAACTTTCATATCAATACCAGGCGTGGTGGGCAATTTCAGCAGCCCCAACGGACAGTTTTCCTATATGCAATTGGTGCTGGGTTATCTTCTGGGCTATCTGGTTATCGGCACCGTGCTAATGCCCCTGTATTACCGCCTTCAGCTTACTTCAATCTACGGTTATCTGGAACAGCGTTTTGGCAATGCCTCCTACAAAACGGGAGCCGCTTACTTCCTGCTTTCAAGGAGTATTGGTGCTTCCTTCCGTTTATTTTTGGTGGCTATTGTTTTGCAAAAATTTGTATTTGATGCCTGGGGCTTTCCCTTTCCACTCACTGTACTTTTCACCCTGATGCTCATCTGGATTTATACTTTTAAAGGCGGTATAAAGACCATTGTGTGGACAGATACCCTGCAAACACTTTTTATGGTTTCAGCAGTGCTGATCAGTATTTTCTTTATTGCACAAAAGTTGGACTGGGGTTTTATTGAGATGACAGAAAATATCAAGAACAGTGCATACAGTCAGCTCTTTTTCTGGGATGTAAAAAACGACAATTTTTTCTGGAAGCAATTTCTCAGCGGTGCTTTTATATCCATTGTAATGACCGGACTGGATCAGGACATGATGCAGAAAAACAACAGCTGCAAAAACATCAGGGAAGCACAACTCAATATGTTTAGCTTTAGCCTGATATTGGTAGTAGTGAATCTGATTTTTGTGAGCCTTGGTGCGCTGTTATATATATATGCCGATATTCAGGGCATAGCTGTACCGGAACGAACTGATTATTTATTTCCCACAATGGCATTGGAGTACTTTCCAGCAATGGCGGGCATAGTGTTTATTTTAGGACTGATTGCAGCAGCCTATTCCAGTGCCGATTCCGCACTTACAGCCCTGACTACCTCTTTTTGTGTGGATATTCTGAATTTTGAAAAAAGCAAAGAAAGCAAACAGAAACTCTATAATACCCGGTATAAAGTACATATTGGTTTCACTGCCTTGCTCTTTATTATTATCATTATATTCCGGTATGTATTAGAGGAAGATGTAATCAGCTCACTATTTAAAGCAGCGGGCTACACCTATGGCCCCTTGCTGGGCTTGTATGCATTCGGACTTTTTACACGCTGGCAGATACGCGACAAATGGGTGCCTATTATTTGCCTGCTATCACCGGTACTTTCATTTATTGTAAATGAAAATTCAGAAAACTGGTTCAACGGGTATCAATTTGGTTTTGAAATACTGATCCTCAATGGGGCACTGACATTTGCGGGTTTATTATTGTTAATTAAGAAAAAAGAATATGAGCAGTAAACATTTAACAAAAAACTGGACTGATCTAAAAGCAGAATCTTCCTGGCAGGTCTTTAAAGTAATGTCGGAAATGGTAGAAGGATTTGAAAAATTAAATAAAATCGGGCCTTGTATTTCCATATTTGGTTCAGCCAGGGTCACGCCCGATTCAAAATATTACCAGCTTACTGTAGAAGTAGCCAGCAAATTGAGCAAAGAAGGCTTCGGGGTGATATCCGGTGGAGGCCCCGGAGTGATGGAAGCTGCTAATAAAGGCGCAAAACAAGCTGATGGAAAATCAGTAGGCTTAAATATTGACCTACCTTTCGAACAGGATTCCAATCCATACATCGATCCTGATAAGCTCATTACATTCCGCTATTTCTTTATCAGAAAGCTGATGTTTGTAAAATATGCGCAGGGCTTTGTTCTGATGCCTGGTGGTTTTGGCACCATGGATGAAATGTTTGAAATCATCACCCTGGTACAAACTGATAAGGTGGACAATATCCCCATTATTTTAGTAGGCAAAGATTACTGGAGCGGTCTGGTAACCTGGATAAAAGAACAATTGCTGACCGGTGGCTATATCTCCAAAGAAGATTTGGACTTATTTAAACTGGTAGATACAGCAGATGAAGTGATTGAATACATCAACGAGTTCTATTCAAGAGATCATATATTGAGGCCGAATTTGTAGTTATCACATTGTTTTTAGCTCTTTATAATTGGACAGCATAATTTATTTTAACTGCTGAGCGCACAGAGAAAATCTGCAAAGTACCCAAAGAATAAATGACTTAAACCCAGGATAGGTAAGCTGCATCAATGAAGATATGTTTGGATAAATTGTTCAGATTAATAGCGTCCTTTGCGGTAAACTTTGAGAACTTTGCGGTAAAAACTGATTAGTTAAGCTTCTTTATCTTATTGATCTCATACAAGAAAATGCTATTATTCTTGTTTTGTATTTTAGCCGTAAAACAAAAACTCATATGCCCAATCACCCACCGTTTTGGAAAACATTCTCTGCAATTACCATAATAGCTGCATTCTGGGCTTTTGACTACAAAGCTGCCAAAACACTGAGTCTTTACAAACCAATGGAACTGCCCTATATTTTATCGGGCACATTTGGAGAACTGCGCGGCAGTCATTTTCACATGGGTATTGACATCAAGACATTGGGGCGGGAAGGCTTCCCCGTGCAAAGTATTGAAGCCGGTTACGTGTCGAGAATAAAAATTTCACCCTACGGATATGGGAAGGCTGTTTACATTGACCATCCAAATAAACTCACAAGTGTATATGCACATCTTTCAGATTTATCTCCGCGCATAAAAAAAGCGGCCTATGAGCTTATGCGTGAAAACAAAAACAATGAACTCGACCATTATTTTGAGGCCGGAGCGCTTCCTTTAAAAGCACAAGAACTCATAGGCTACTCAGGAAATTCAGGAGGTTCTATGGGCCCACATTTGCATTTTGAATTAAGGGAAAGTGCCTTGCAAATCCCTGTCAATCCGCTGCATTTCAATTACTCCATTGAAGACAAAGAAGCTCCTCAGATTAATGCACTGTATTTGTACAATTTAGAAAATACAAGCGGAATAGAGTTTCCTAAAAGAATCCCCAATTGCGATGGTGATACACTGCAAATCAACAGCTCAATATTGGGCGTGGCAGTAAGTGCATTTGACAGGCAAGATGGCAATTATAACAAAAATGGCGTGTATTCTGTAAAGCTGTCTTTAAATGATAGAGTGATTTTTGAAATGACTATGGATAAGATTTCCTATTCAGAGAGCAGGTACATTCAGGCACATTCCGATCCATTGATAAAAGAAAAACACAGAGAATCCGTACATCGCTGCTTTATTCTGCCGGGCGATGCATTGTCTATTTATAATGTGGCTGAAAATTACGGAAAAATCACACTGGAAAATCAGCAGCTTTATAAGTTTAATCTTGAGCTAAAAGATTACAATAAGAATACAACAACCCGGGAATGGTGGGTTCAAAAAAATGATACGCTTGCATTTTTTTCTGAAATTGAGGATAGTGCAAAAGGAAAAATGCCTGTTACTCATGCTCAGAAATTTGATTACGAAAGCAAACAATGGACAATCAATATTCCTGCTAAAGCTTTTTATTACGATACCTATATTTTTATTGAAGAATCCGATAGTACAGAAGAAGGACACCTATGTAATAAATTAAAAATTGCTTCGCCACACAGAGAAACCCACCGTTTATTTTCAATAAGTTTAACACCCGACCAAAAAATTGATCAGCCTGATAAAGCAGTAATTGTAAGGGAAGAAAATGGCAATCGAAGTTATCTCACTACCCATTACAAAGACAAGACCTGGAGTACAAGAAGCCGATCATTTGGGACTTATTACCTGGTGAGCGACACTACAATTCCTAAATTTATAAAAATGGAAAAAGTGGCCAAAGAGAAAAAAGTGATTTTTTATGCCAAGGACAGCCAAAGTGGAATTACGGATTATCATGCTTATATTAACGGAGAATGGAGCGTCTGCTATTACGATGCGAAAAACGATGCATTTGAGATAGAATGTCGCTCCTGTTTCGAACAAAGCGAGACTGAGCTTGTTCTGAATTTGAGCGATGAAAAACGCAATATTTTATCAATAAAAGAAAAATTTTAAGACTATGACACATTTAAACCAAGGCGATAAAGCCCCCGATTTTTCAGCTAAAGATCAAAATGGAAACACGGTAAAACTCAGCGACCTGAAAGGCAAAAAGGTCATCCTGTATTTTTACCCCAAAGACAGTACACCCGGATGTACCAAAGAGGCCTGTGATTTTAGGGACAATTACGAAATGTTGCAGTCCAAAGGTTTTGAAGTAATTGGAGTGAGTACCGACAGCGAGAAATCCCACCAAAAATTCATTGACAAACACAATTTGCCATTCACTCTTTTGGTAGATGAGGACAAGGAATTGGTCAATAAATACGGTGTTTGGGGCCCTAAGAAATTTATGGGCAGGGAATTCGATGGCCTGCACCGCACTACTTTTGTTATTGATGAAAAAGGAGAAATCCTGGAAGTGATCAAAAAAGTAGATACCAAAAACTCCAGCGCCCAAGTATTGGATTTATTGGGAATGGAGGTGTAAAGCTTTTCCTTGCACACAACAAGGGAGCATGCTCCCTTGCCGCACCCTGTAATTTGAAATCCAAAGATCAGAGTATTAATCTTTTCTTCCTTTGCGAGATTCGCGAAAAATCTTAGCGAACTTTGCGTGAAACCCTAAAGATCCAGTCCAAATTTCCTTGCAGTTTCCTTGGCGATTTCGTAGCCAGCATCTGCATGGCGGATTACGCCCAAAGCGGGATCGTTGTGCAATACCCGGCTCAATCTTTTTGCTGCATCATCCGTTCCGTCAGCGACAATCACCATTCCGGCATGTAGCGAATAGCCCATGCCCACTCCCCCACCATGATGGAAAGAAACCCAGCTTGCACCACCAGCCGTATTGATCAGCGCATTAAGAATAGGCCAATCTGCTACGGCATCAGAGCCATCTTTCATGGCTTCAGTTTCTCGGTTGGGAGAAGCTACAGAGCCCGTATCCAAGTGATCTCGCCCGATTACAATCGGTGCTTTTAATTTTCCTTCCTTCACCAGTTGATTAAAGGCCAAAGCAGCTTTTTCCCTTGCGCCCATTTCCAGCCAGCAAATACGCGAAGGCAGTCCCTGAAAACTGATTTTTTCTTTGGCCATTTTCAGCCAACGCAACAGCCCTTCATTCTCTGGAAACAATTCCTTCAGTTTTTCATCGCAGGTATAAATATCCTGTGGATCACCCGAAAGCGCGACAAAACGGAATGGTCCACTGCCTTTGCAAAACAAGGGGCGAATATAGGCCGGAACAAATCCGGGAAAGCTAAAGGCATTTTCGAGGCCATGCGCCTTGGCCTGCCCCCTGAGATTATTTCCGTAATCAAATACAATTGAACCTTTTTCCTGAAGTGCAATCATCAATTTCACATGCTCTACCATAGTATCCAGCGAATGCTTGATGTATTCCTTTGGATCTTTTTCCCTCAAAATATTGGTTTCTTCCACAGAAAATCCTTTTGGAATATAGCCTACCAATTCATCGTGCGCACTGGTTTGGTCGGTCAATGTATCGGGCACTATATTTCTCTCTATCATTCTTTCCAACAAATCCACGGCATTTGCCAGCACACCTATGGAAATAGCTTCACCATTGGCTTTTGCTTCCAATGCCCAATCAATAGCTTCGTCTATATCGGTGCTGCTTTTGTCCAAATATTTTGTTGTCAATCGCTTTTCAATTCTGGAAGCTTCTACTTCGGCAGCAAGGCAAACACCGCCATTCATGGTAATGGCCAAAGGTTGCGCTCCGCCCATTCCGCCTAATCCGGCCGTTACATTCAATTTTCCTTTGAGCGATCCATCAAAATGTTGATCCGCTAGTGAAAGAAAAGTCTCGTAAGTACCTTGCACAATTCCCTGTGAGCCAATATAAATCCAGCTTCCGGCCGTCATTTGACCGTACATCATCAAGCCTTTTTTTTCCAACTCACGAAAATGCTCCCAATTGGCCCAATTGCCCACCAGGTTGGAATTGGCAATCAAAACCCGTGGTGCATCTTTGTGCGAGCGCAATACGCCCACCGGTTTGCCCGATTGCACCAAAAGCGTTTCATCATCCTCCAACTTTTTCAGCGATTCCAGGATTTTATCAAAAGCCTCCCAATTGCGAGCAGCTTTACCCGTTCCGCCATATACGATCAGCTCATCGGGTTTTTCCGCTACTTCCGGATCCAGATTGTGTTGGATCATTCTATAGGCAGCTTCCTGAACCCAGCCTTTGCAATTGAGCTTGTTTCCTGTTGGGGCTTTTATGGTTTTGGTTGGCATAGTTTTGTTTTTAATTTTTTTAATATCCTCTACCTAATTCAACCATTTTGGTGCGCACTACAAAATGGGACAAATTATAGTATTTGAATTTGAGCGATGTGATAAAAATTTATATTTCACTCAGAAATCAATTTACAGGAATTGGAATCCGGCAGATAGGATTTACTTTCCAAATATTGCATGGCGTAGTCCTCCGTGCTAAAACATTGCACGCTATCTCCAGGAGCAGAATCGGGACATTCCACACAGTAGGGATATTCTCCATCCCCGTTTTTATGGCAGGAAAAAATTAAACCTATCAATCCTGTTGCAATAATCAGATATACATACTTCATTTTCTTTAAAATTTGGCTTTGGCTAATTTAACCCCTTTTATTCAACAGGAAAAATCATTTTAAAAAGTAAAATTATGCTTTCTCATTTTGTCCCACCAGATTTCTCAAAATCCAGTCCTTGCGGATCTGGATTTTATCGAAATGACGACCATGATTGTGGTTTTGTAATTTGTTCTTTCAATGGAAAACAATCAAAATAATCACGTCATTCCGGCCTTTATCTCCGAAGGAATAAAGGACAGGAATCTCGTGCCATGAAAACGACTGCCGGTACTCTTTGATTTCAAAGTAAAACGGTTCTATTTTTCAGGCAAAGTAAGAATTGAAAAAATCAATCCTCCCCATCTCGCATTACAGAAGTTTGTTGGTGTATGGATTCATTGTGAATGTCCCTGAACAAATTTAAAATAAATTCAAGGGTCAGTTTTTTCTCCTCAGATTTTGCAGATCGGGTTTTTATAATCTCATCCCAGCGTTCGGGCGCCAAAATGGTGATGTTGTTTTCCTTTTTGTAAGCACCTATTTTTCGTGCTACATCCATTCTTTCTGCCAGTAAATCCAAAGTGAGGTAATCAATGCGGTCGATATTGGCGCGCAATTTTTCCAGTTCATTTTTGGCTGCTGAAATATCCGTAGCCTGCTGGCGAATGACCAATTTTCCCAACATTTCATTCAACTGCCGAGGTGTAACTTGCTGTTCGGGATCGCTCCATGCCTTTGCCGGATTGGGATGCGTTTCCAACATGATGCCGTTGTAATTCAGATCCAATGCCTTTTGCGCTACTTCTCCCAAACCTTCTCGCTTACCCATGATATGACTTGGGTCGCAAAAAATGGGCAGATGCGGCAATCTCCTTTTCAAATCAATTGGAATTTCCCATTGTGGTGCATTTCTAAAAACAGATTTTTCATAAGTAGAAAAACCACGGTGCATGGCTGCCAGCTTGGTAATGCCCACATTATTCAATCGCTCGAAAGCACCAATCCACAAATTGATGTCCGGATTCACAGGGTTTTTGACAATTACCGGAATATCCACGCCTTTCAAAGCCTCTGCAATTTCCTGCACCTGAAAGGGATTAACCGTAGTTCTTGCGCCAATCCAAAGCACATCTATGCCGTATTCCAGTGCCAACTCCACATGCCGGGGATTGGCCACTTCAATGGTTATTGGCAAATTCAATTCATCCTTTACCCGCTTGAGCCAAGGCAAACCTACAGCTCCAATTCCCTCGAAGGAATTAGGTCTGGTTCGGGGCTTCCAAATTCCCGCACGAAATAAATCTATACCAATGCTTTTAAGGGATTTGGCAGTATCAAATACCTGCTCTTCAGATTCCGCACTACAGGGACCGGCAATATAAAAAGGACGCTTGAGGGATTTCGCCCAGTATTTGTCTAAGTTGAGTTCATCAGGCATTTGTCAAAAATACGATTTCCTTGGTTCACAAATAAAACCGGGCTTGCAAAGGCATTGTTTTAGAAAGTTCTAAAGAAATTTACTCGATAATCGAGATTTATCCCGATAGTTATCGGGACTCCGAGGCTTGCCCGCCTGCTTAGTCGGGCAGGCCTCATAATCAAAAGTATTTTTCCAAATAAATGCCTTGTGGGTTTGCCCCGAAGTAGTTTATTCGTGAAAAACCAAAAGCGGTTTTTTGGTATGGAAAAGAATTTTTCTGGTAAGGCTCTTTTCATAAGCTTTTTCGATCAAATGATAATCGCGGGTGAGCATAGCAAGTACATCCATATTGTTTTCATCGATGTATTCTTCTATTGCCTTGCCAACATCTGCCCCTGTTATAAACTCAAAACTCAGATTATCAAAATTGACAACCGAATCCATAATCTGTCGATAGTTTTGCAATTTTTCCTCTTCAATATAATGCTCCACTTCACTTACATGCAGCAAAATAATTTCAGCATTGAGTTTTTCTGCAAAAGTATTGAGGACTTCTAAAGTTTCTTTTTTAAAATCGACATAATCCAAGGCATAGGCTATCTTTTTTATGGGCTTGTATGCTGCATTTTCAGGTACAGCCAGAATATTATGTTTTACTCTTCTGATGACTTCGCTCGTAACACCGCCTATATTGCTTTCACTGTCATCACTTACACCCTTAAATCCCATCACGACTAGATTGAAAGAATTGGATCCGCAACAGTTTTGAATATTTTCAAGGGTATTGCCCTCCTCCAACAAAAATTCCAATTCAATATCCGGGCATTTTGCCTGATACTTTTTCAATCGCTCAAGTACACTTTTTTTGTCTTGTTCTTTATTGGCGATATAACTGGTAAACATGGTAATTTTACCGTCCTTGTCTTCAACTAAATCACAGGCATATTTGAGTGCTGTATCAGCATTTTCAGAAAAATCTGTTAAAAAAAGAATGTTGAACATAGTACTAAGGTTTTAGGTATAATTATAGAAAATTAAATCATTTACAAAAATAAATTTAGCGTTTCTCAATTTTAAACTTGGTGACCTTTGTTACTTTTAAATGGAACAATTAAAAAACCCAGAACATTCCTGCTCTGGGTCTCTGAAAAAAATTGTTGTTTTGTTGTTTTGTACGAATGTAGGGGCGCACGGCCGTGCGCCCCTACACACATTTAATATTTCGCCAGACTATTGTCAATCTCATCTGCATAAGCGAGAATACCGCCCTTGAGATTGTATAAATTGTCATAACCGAATTTTTGTTCTAAAGCCTGGATGGCATTGGCACTTCTCGCTCCGCTACGGCAATGCACCACCACTTTTTTGTCTTTGGCAATTTTATCTGCCTCGTCCAAAATATTGTTGAGCGGAATCAGTTCGCCTTTCAAATTGGCAATTTCGTATTCAAAATCTTCACGGACATCAATCAATTGAAAATCTTCTTTGCTGTCCTGTAATTCCTTGAGTTCTTTTACTGTTAGTTCTTTCACTTTTTCTTGTTTTTTATTTTCAGATTCCTGTTGGGGAATGCCACAAAATTGTTCATAATCGATCAAATGGTCAAGCGTGGGGTTTTCTCCGCTGATTGGGTTTTTCGGGTCTTTCTTGAACTTGAAAATTCTGGTCTCAAAACCCAGCGCATCGAAACTAAACATTCTACCAATAAGTGGATCGCCCACACCTGTGATTACTTTTATCACTTCATTGGCCTGCAAACTACCGAGTATGCCCGGCAATACGCCAATCACACCTCCTTCGGCACAGCTTGGCACCAATCCGGGGGGCGGTGGCTCGGGATACAAATCGCGGTAATTCGGCCCTGTTTGTCCATCGCCAAACTGATAATTGAAAACCGTCAATTGCCCATCAAAGCGGAAAATAGATGCATATACATTGGGTTTGCCCAGCAATACACAGGCATCATTTACCAAATAGCGGGTCGGGAAATTGTCCGTTCCATCGGCCACAATATCGTAATCCTTTATGATTTCCAGCGCATTGGAGGAGTTCAATTGGGTATTGTAAATCTTGAAATTCACATGCGGATTCAGGCCTTTCATGCGCGCTACTGCCGCTTCTGTTTTGGGTTTGCCTACATCATCGGTAGTGAACAAAACCTGTCGTTGCAAATTGCTGTCTTCCACCACATCAAAATCTACCACGCCAATGGTGCCTACTCCGGCTGCCGTTAAATACTGCAACAAAGGAGCGCCCAGTCCACCGGTACCCACTATCAGTACCTTGGCCTTTTTCAGTTTTTTCTGTCCCTCGATATTGAATTCGGGGATGATCAAGTGGCGGCTATACCTTTCCAGCTCTGCTTTTGAAAATAGATTGTTTTCTGACATTGTATTTTAGTTTTTTCCTCCTGCAATGGCCGGAACAATGCTTACGGTTGTATCACTTTTCAAAGCCGTATTGCCCTGTTCCAAATCCTTGATGTCCTCATCGCCCACAAATACTTTAATAAAGGAGCGGAGATTGCCTTCCGCATCCAGCAATTGGCCTTTGATATCGGGATAGGTTTCCACCAGTTCCTTAATGGCCGCATCTACATTGTCGGCATTGCTTTCAAAAGTTTTCTCCTGATTGGTAAATTTTCTCAAAGGAGTGGGAATCGTAATTTTTGCCATGGTTTAATTTTTTTGGAACGCAGATGCCGCAGGTTTTTTAAGATTTCACACAGATATTTTCTGCGGAAAATCTGCTTGATCAGCGTCATCCCTGCCCGACCCATAAGGGGCGGGAGCGTTCTATCATTAGTTTAAAAATTGATCTAAGTTTATTTCTTCTTTTTTGATTTCTAAATTTTCCTCTTCAAATCGCGCTTCATCATTCAGCCTCCAGGACAGAATATTCGCCAGTTTTCCTTTTTTCACCGATATAATGATATAGGAAAAATAGGGAACCGCCTGCCTCAAATCGTGCTCCGATGGAATGGCCGGATGATCGGGATGTGAATGATAGACACCCAATAGCAATAAATTGTTTTCATCGGCATATTCCTCGGCTTTGATGTAGTCCTTGGCGGAAATCTCAAACCTGCGCTCCCGGTTTTCTTCCTTGGAGTTATTCACCGGAATAGACTTGGTGATTACGCGATTGTCTTTTTCATTTCCGTAGAAAAAACCACAGCATTCGTGTGGGTAGGTGCTCAATGCATCCTCTACCATTGTGGCTTTTGCTTCTCCTGATAATATTACTTTCATAATTTGTTTAAATTTTGTTTTGCTACGAAGGCACTAAGACACAAAGTTAACATCATGCTTCTGTGTACTGTATTTATTTCAATTGTAATTTTTGATGGATCATCTTAGTAAAAATTCTTTGGTTTTGTATTTATTGACTTGACCATGTTTCATTAAAAAATTTCTTTCATCACTTCGGGGTAATTGCTCCCGTGATCGGGGAAAACAGTCACCACCGTACCTTCTTCCAATTCGTCTGCCAATTGCAATGCGCCTGACAAATTAGCCGCAGAAGAAGGGCTCAGCATCAAGCCCAATTTTTCACCTGCAATTTTCACATATTTATAAGCCGTTTCCGTAGAAACTACTCTGTTTTCATCGGCCAATTCAGGGTCATAAAATTTAGGCACTTTTGCCGTTTCCAAATCCTTCCAACCCTCCAGGCCATGCAGCGCAGAATCTGGATGCAGGGCAATGACTTTTATGTTTTTGTCAAAATCCTTTAAAGCCCGAGCAGTTCCGGTAAATGTACCCGTTGTGCCGAGCCCGGCTATAAAATGCGTAACTGCCTGTTTTGTTTGATTGTAAATTTCAGGCCCTGTTGATTTATAGTGTGCCTTCCAATTGTTGTCATTGGCATATTGATCGGCATAAAAGTACTTATCGGGCTCTGCTTCCTGCAATTCCACAGCTTTTTCCTGGGCGCCATCCGTTAAATCGTATTTAGAGGTAAATATCAAATTGGCCCCAAAAGCCTTTAGCGCAGCAATTTTTGTACTGGAGGCATTTTCGGGAATACATAAGGTGAAGGGAATGCCTAAAGCCGCTGCAACTCCAGCATAAGCCACTCCGGTATTGCCACTGCTGGCATCCAATAAATGTTTGCCCTCTGACAGATCTCCATTTAAAATGGCCTGCTTGATAATATTGAATGCCGGACGCGCTTTTACGCTATTGCCCCATTGCTGCCATTCGAGCTTGGCGAAGATTTTTACTTTTTCATTTTTGTGTAGGCCAATAATTGGAAACAAAGGCGTGTTGCCAATGAAGGCTTCCATTTTTTTAATCTTTTCTTGCAATGTCTTGTTTTTTAATTCAGCTATCATTTCCATCTGATATTTAACCCAGTATAAACAAAAAGCCCCAACGAATGATCGATGGGGCTGTATATTTCCTGTTAAACTTTACTAATACGCAAAAGCAACAGCACTCCATCGATTGGATGCACTACAACAGCAGCAACAACAATTTTCAATATGGAATGCGTTTCTTTTCATTTTCAAGTTGTGAATATATGCCATTATTTTTTAGCGGGCAATAGGTTGGGGAATATTTTTAAAAAATTATGCCATCGTCTTCCGCAACGCTTCTTTCAAGCTTTTACATTTTGGTTTTAGATTAGCAAAAACAGAATACAAAGTTAAATACGAAAAAATCACTGAACTATAAGCGTTGCTTTTACCTTTGATAATTGCAGCGAAATAGCAATTAACATTCTGTTCCAATATTCTGAATTTTTGATTTAAAACAGCAATCTTTATAAATTTGTATAACGACTCGATTCGGAAAAAAACATCTCGACACATGGCCATTACAATCAATAGCGTTCCCACTCTAAAAGAAAGTGCAGCTAAAAGATTCATAGCAAAAGCAAAAAATAACGCAAAGAACGAAAGGGATAAAGTGGATTTTTCTAAACAGGTAAAGTCCGCAAAAATTATCCTGAAAAAGTTTGAGCGTAATAAATAGCTTTAAATTTTGAGTTTTTTAGCAAACAACTGCTCCCTTAGGTTGCTAAATCAAAGCATACTTGATGAATGTGATGCTTTCGATTGTGGACACAAAGATTTAAATGAATTCTTTAGTAAAGATTGTATTTACTATACCAAAGACCTATTTGGAAAAACTTACTGCTTTACTTTCGATTCAGACCCAAAAAAAATTGTTTGCGCTTTTACCCTTGCCAATGACAGCATTAAAGCCATGTCATTGCAAAAAAGCACTCGGAATAAAATCTCCAGGCCTATTAGCAATCCCAAAAGATTTCACAACTACCCCGCAGTTTTGATTGGAAGACTGGGCGTGAATAAAGCATTTAAACGAAATGGAATAGGCAAAGAACTTATGGATTCCCTTAAGGCATGGTTTATTGATGAGGAAAACAAAACCGGCTGCCGTTTCATTATTGTAGATTCTTACAATGAGAAAATACCTCTGACCTTCTACAAAAACAATGGATTCAAAAACATCTTTAAAAGTGAAGAAGAGGAAAAAGAATATTTGAGCCTGCAAACAGAGGACAGCCTCAAAACAAGATTGCTTTATTTCGACCTTATTAAACTTACTAAATAAAACCCATGCTAAGACAAAGCAACTAAGCCATCGTCTTCCGCACCGCTTCTTTCCAGCCTGTGTATAAATTTTCTTTTTCTTTTTCGTCCATTTCGGGCTTGAATTTTTGATCCATCAGCCAATTGTTGCTGATTTCCTTTACATCGTAAAAGCCCGTTGCCAAACCTGCCAGATATGCTGCACCCAAAGCGGTGGTTTCAATCACTTGTGGTCGCTCCACTTTTACGCCAAGAATATCCGATTGAAACTGCATCAACAAATTACTGGCACAAGCTCCGCCATCTACCCGCAGGGCAGAAAGTGCAATGCCAGAATCTTGCTCCATAGCAGAAAGTACATCGCGGGTTTGATAGGCCAATGATTCCAAAGTAGCGCGAATCAAATGTGATTTTTGCGTGCCCCTGCTCAAGCCGAAAATGGCTAATGCAGGAATTGCTTACGGGGAAGGTGAGGGTGAAAGAATTTAGGAAAAATTAAAACTACAATTATGAATAATTATCGCTTAACGTGAAACAATGGAAATTGGACACTTAAAAAAGGAAAATGCCCAAAGAGCAACTAAAGTTTTCAAAGAGTCAACTAAAAATGAAGCTATTAAAGAAAGCAAAAATAGCATACTGGATTCCAGTTTTTTTAAAAAAACATAAAATAAAAGGTAGCTTTCAAGAAGAAACAACCTATCCAAGAAGCATTGATCAAAGAAAATCTAAAGGTTAAACACAGATTATGAATTTCGAAATTTACTGTGATGAAAGCAGACAAGAAGTTTTAACTGATAATAGCGCTCATAGATACATGGCAATAGGCGGTATTTGGATGAAGTCTGAATATCGTGAAACATTCAAAAACAAAATGAATGCCATAAAGAAAAAACATAGTATCTATGGTGAGTTAAAATGGAATAAAATTTCTCCTACCTATCTGGATTTATACAAAGAGATAGTAGAATATTTTTTCTCAACTAACTCCCTCCGTTTCAGAGTTATAATTATCAATTCCAAAAAAGTAAACAATCTTCACTTTAATAGCAGTGACAATGAATTGAGTTTTTATAAATTTTATTACCAGCTTATCCACCATTGGATATTTGACTTCAACAATTACCAAATATTTCTTGACTACAAGATCAATAGAGATAGTAGTCGACTTCAAGTATTAAAAAATGTATTAAATAACTCCAATTTATCCTCTTCTGTAGATAATGTTCAGGCAATTCCATCAGAACAATCTCTTGGAATTCAGTTAGCTGATATTTTAACTGGAGTGGTTTCCGCAAAATTCAATAATAAAACAACCAGTAATGCAAAACGCGAATTAACAACTCTTATAGAGGATATATATATTAAAATAGAAATTTCACCTACTCCAAAGTGGGAAGAGAAGTTCAATATTTTCAAAATCACACTTAAAGGAGGGTGGTAATGGCTTACAAAAAAATTAAGTCATACAAAATGAGTGAAATAGAACTCAGGTTATTATGGAAAGATGTTTATTGCAATCGTGAAAAACCAATTAAAACTTTTGATGGAATAACTGTGAAATTTTATGAAGACATGTTTGATCATGCTTTTTATGAAAGCGAAAATTGGAAAGAAGGAGATAAATCAATCCTCTCATTGAATCGCTGCGAGAAGATGCTATGGATCAAAGATACACTTGAGGATAATGAAGCTAAATTAAAGCAAGGCTTTGATAATAAAACTAAAACATACATAAATAACAGAAGAGTAGCGCTTGTAAAGAATAATTATGTTGTTATTATAAGATTTACAAAGGTTAGAGTAGCAAAGTTTGTTACTGCATTTCAAATAGACAATGATAAAAACTTAGAAAAATTCTTAAATGGGCCAGATTGGAATGGGGATAAATGGCTATAAAAAAAAGAACACTGTTTACGGGCACAGTGTTCGAAGCCTTTGCAAGTTCCCTACCTAAGGTAAAGACCAATACAATAATACAATTTTAAATAAAGAAGTTCAAACTGAAACCATGTATAATTACGAAACCAAATGAAAACATTGTATTCCATATGGTTTCCAATTCCCCATATTTCGCATTTCATTCTCTAAAAAAATCTCGAGCTCAGGTAAATAGGCGTTTTCCAGAGCTCCTCCAATTCTCCATAAACGATATAGGATTCTCCAAAAAAACAGGAAAAGCAGTTTTATCTATTGACAACCATTGTCGAGAAGCTTTCTGTTAGGGAACTGAAAAGACATCTCAATTCAGGCTTATTTGAACGGTCATCCCCCTAAGCCATCGTCTTCCTCACCGCTTCTTTCCAGCTTTTGTATAAATTTTCTTTTTCTTTTTCGTCCATTTCGGGTTGGAATTTTTGGTCCATCAGCCAATTGTTGCTGATTTCCTTTACATCGTAAAAGCCCGTTGCCAAACCTGCCAGATATGCTGCACCCAATGCGGTGGTTTCAATCACTTGCGGTCGCTCCACTTTTACGCCAAGGATATCCGACTGAAACTGCATCAACAAATTATTGGCACAAGCTCCACCATCTACCCGCAGGGCAGAAAGTGCAATGCCCGAATCCTGTTCCATAGCAGAAAGCACATCGCGGGTTTGATAAGCCAGGGATTCCAAAGTAGCGCGAATCAAATGTGATTTTTGCGTACCTCTGCTCAAGCCAAAAACAGCTCCCCGGGCTTCCATATCCCAGTATGGCGCACCCAGTCCGGTGAATGCCGGTACCACATAAACCCCATCATTGTCTTTTGCTTTGGATGCGAAATATTCCGAGTCAGGCGCATCGTCTATTATATGCAGTCCATCGCGCAGCCACTGAATGGCAGCACCGGCTATGAAAATACTGCCCTCCAGCGCATATTTTACTTCACCGTCCAAGCCCCAGGCAATGGTGGTCAGCAAGCCGTTTTTGGATGTCACCATTTCCTTTCCGGTATTCATCAGCATAAAACAGCCGGTACCGTAGGTGTTTTTGGCCATGCCTTTATTGAAGCAAGCCTGTCCGAACAAAGCCGCCTGTTGATCTCCTGCCACTCCGGCAATGGGCAATTCCGCTCCAAAGAAATTGGCTTCCGCTTTTCCAAAATCTCCACTTGAAGGACGTACATCGGGCAACATAGAAGCGGGAACGGACAATTCGCCCAGCATTTTTTCGTCCCATTCCAAATCGCCAATATTATAGAGCAATGTACGGCTGGCATTGCTGTAATCCGTAGCGTGTACTTTTCCCTTGGTCAAATTCCAGATCAACCAGGTATCGATGGTGCCGAAAATCAAATCGCCACTTTCGGCCTTGGCGCGTGTGCCTTTTACATTGTCCAAAATCCAATTGACCTTGGTGCCCGAAAAATAGGAATCGATCACCAATCCGGTGTTCTTGCGCACATAATCCTCCAGGCCTTTGTCCTTTAGTTTTTTGCAAATCGGGGCGGTTCTTTTGTCTTGCCACACGATGGCGTTGTAAACGGGTTTGCCCGTGTTTTTATCCCAAACCACGGTTGTTTCCCGCTGATTGGTAATACCAATGGCCGAAATATCTTTTACCGAATGCCTGGAAATCAAGGCTTGTGCCACTTCAATTTGCGAGCGCAAAATTTCTTCTGCATTGTGTTCTACCCAGCCCGATTTTGGAAAGAACTGCGTGAATTCCTTTTGCTCCACATCTACAATATTTCCGATTTTATCAAAAAGAATGGCTCTGGAGCTGGTGGTTCCTTGGTCTAAGGAGAGTACGTATTTTTTCATAGAATATTAAATTTGCAAATTACTTTTCATCAACCAAAGTAATATCAAATTGAACGAGGTCAATAAATTCTTTTACTCTTTCATCCAAATCGTAATGATCAATTTCTTTCAGGCGTTGACTTCCGAATTTTTCCACACAGAAAGAAGCCATTGCTGAGCCAAAAACTATGGCACGTTTCATGTTTTCAAATGATATGTCTTTGGTTTTTGCAAGGTAACCAACAAAACCACCTGCAAAAGTATCTCCGGCACCTGTTGGGTCAAAAACTTCTTCAAGAGGTAGGGCAGGGGCGAAAAACACATCGTTATCATGAAAAAGCAGGGCACCGTGCTCTCCTTTTTTAATTACCAGGTATTTTGGGCCCATCTCCAGAATTTCTTTGGCAGCTTTTACAAGTGCATGCTCATTGGCCAGTTGACGTGCCTCTTCATCATTGATGATCATAATATCCACCTGTTTCATTACTTTTTTCAAATCATCAATAAATTGCGGCTCCATCCAGAAATTCATGGTGTCCATGGCTACCAGTTTGGGGCGTTTTTCCATTTGTTCCAAAACGCGCAACTGCACCTGGGGTGTAAGATTACCGAGCATTACAAATTCTGCGCTGCGGTATGTTTTGGGCAAAACAGGATCAAAATCTGCCAGTACATTGAGTTCTGTAGCCAATGTATCGCGTGTATTCATATCCATATGATAGCGCCCAGACCAAAAGAAAGATTTTCCTCCTTCAATAACCTGAAGTCCTGAAGTATCTACACCTTGCTCATTTAAGGCTTTTATTTCATTGAAATCATAATCATCACCAATAATTGAAACAAGCTGAATATTACTTTTGAACTGAGCTGCAGCCCAGCTGAAGTATAATGCTGATCCTCCAACTATTTTGTCTGATTTTCCAAAAGGTGTTTCAAGGGCATCAAATGCCACTGTACCTACAATCAATAAACTCATGCTATTCTTTTTTTAAAAATTTAACTGTAAAGATTGGATTATTTGTTGAGATATAATAGATTTGCGGTCTCAAATTCCTTCATAGCTCAGCTGGTTACCCGCCAGTCCCGAAAAGGAACCTGCCCGACTAAAGTCATTCAGGCGGGCGTTCGGGCGGGGAGCATCTGATCCCGCGTTGGTAAAGAATGGAATTGAAAATAATGAAAATACAGTCCTCCATAGCTCAGCTGGTTAGAGCATCTGACTGTTAATCAGAGGGTCCCTGGTTCGAGTCCAGGTGGGGGAGCAAAGGAAGGCTCAAGGTTTTTAGGACTTTGAGCCTTTTTTTATTTAACCCGTATAAAAATTGGGGGGGGGGTAAATGATTTGGATTATTATTTTTCCACCCAGCAGGGTTCTAACCTTATCTTCAGCAATCCTGAAGTGTTATTGGAATCTTCTAAAGCAATTCCGATAATAAATCCTAAACGAGAGGCTTTCATTCCAAAACCTTTTTCGTTCGAGGTTGTCACATAATCTCCATAGGAAACATGTCCCTCACTGGAGTCAAACTTGATGTAAACAATTCCACTGGTAAGTATAGATGGAATATTACTGATTCCAGACGCTTCATTATATACTCCTGCAAAAAATTCTGAATATGCCTTGGATGCTTTAGACAAGATCCCATCAGCAATCCTTCCCGTATTGGAAGAAACAAGATCACCATGTTCAAATTCAATCTGTGGTCTTCGGGTAGGTTCTTGTGCAAAAACAGATTGGTGAATTAAAAAGAGTATAATGGGTATAAAAATGATGTTCTTCATGATTTTGTGATTTCTTAATTGCCTAATTCTATTACGTTTAAATTTCGTGAACCTATTCTTACATATTCGGTATAAGTAAATTCATCAGGCAACCAATATTGAATCGAATAGCTTTGGTTTCCTGATACACCGGAGTCCACAACATTAAATGAGAAATTATTGCTGTTGTAAAACCAAAAGTAATCATATGTATAACTAGATGTAGTTAGTTTAACTGCTGTGCGGGCCAATTCAGTAGAACCACGCATCAATCTGAAATACGCACAACTGGGCACATAATAATTGTAATTATCTCCTTCAACCAATGCTGATACTGTAATATTTACAAAACTTCCTGATGTGATATTTCGTGTCACAGAAAAACCCGACACATTTTGCCAGGTGCCCGGTGTCCACCCAACACCGGGGTTGTAGCTGAATGATCCGGAATTGTTGCTTACCAAATTTATCTCAGAAGCATTGGAATATACTGTTGCTCCTTGATTGCCCGATACAATTTTTGTCCAGGGCTGGGCAGGATTGTTATTTGTTTTCCTGTAATAGAGGTTTTGATCGAAAAAACTTCCGGCAATCTGCATAGCGTAATTATTGGAATTATTGCTGTGCCTTACATCCAGCAAGTGCCACCAGTTTGAAGCTCCGGATGGCCAGTTGGCTGCAGGTGATGGAGAAGAAGTTTCATAAAAGCCACTGCGTGCACCTGCATTGCCCTGTAACCCTGCATCATTGCGGGTTTCGGTCCTCACCAATCCATTGCCCCAGTAAACAACACCATCAGCCCTGATATTTGAAGTCACATGTAGTTTTTCGCTTGGACTGGTGGTTCCAATTCCTACATTTCCCGCAAAATATCCATGTCCATTGGTAAGGCCAATTACGGCATTCCTGCTTCCATTACTAGTGAATAATATCTGATGTCCCCAGCCTGAAATTGGATGTTTTGATGTTGAAGTGCCTGCATTGGTATGTGCGTAGGTGATTCCATATTGGTTGCCAAAATCATTGTTGCCGGTTGAGATTTTATAATTGGGGGCAATGGACCATATACCCTGAACCTGGCTTGAATTATATGTGCCTCCAATTCCCATTCTTGAGGTGCCGACTGCTCCATTGACATCCAATGTGGTACCTGCTCTTGGTGAAGCCATACCAATTCCTACATTTCCATAGGTATAAATATTGTCATTGATATTGTCGGGGGCAGTTCCTCCGGACTCATACCAGTCATGGTCTTCTCCTTCAGAACCAACTTTCATTCTGATCCACTTGCTGCCATTCCAATAATAATATCCCGGTGTTACATTATTTGGCGCAGAACCTGCTGTTGCGCTATTATAGATCAACAATCGCTCGGGGTATGGAGCTCCAATTACACTGGTAACATCAGTTGCACCAGTTAGCGAAACATTAGGGATAAGCAGCCCCCGGTCAGTACTGCCAACTTCTAAAGAGGCACTTTCATCAGGGGTGCTGGTATTGATGCCAATATTCCCAGATTGAGGAAAAACTGACAGACAAATAAACGCAAACAAAAATGTGAGTAGATGCTTCTTCATATGTCAAAGATGGTTATGCAAAAGCAAATTAACTATAAAACAACTGAAAAGCAAGAATTAATAAATAATATTTCGCTTTGCTTATGTTGCTAATAGATATTGCTGGCAAACAGCATATTTCCTTATAATTAAATTACAATACTTATGTTTATAATAACACATTTGACTAAACTGTTTTTCAAACTAAAATAGCGATTGAAAAGCATTGGTTGTATTGTGTGTGATTAATGCTTTGAATAAATAAGCCGGACGCATGTCAATCCTTACCCGTTTGATCCCCTGGTATATTGGTTTATATGCTTAACCCAGACTGTGATAGCAACACAGGCAAACCCCTATTTTCTCGACAAATTTGCTGGAGGTATGTTAAGCCATGTAGGTTTTTCTTCTGACCAACTCCAATAACAGGTGGCAGATCAAGGGGGTAAATATCTGTGGACATAGAGCATCACAAGCACAGACAAAAGTCTTTTCTTGTAAATTTAATTATGAATCGTTTTTTCAATACCCTCCTGTTCCCTGTATAACTCTGATAAGATGTCAGAGACTTCCTTGCTATGATTACTTATACGCAGCGCTTTTTCGAAGCAAATAATTGCCTGTTCATTATTTCCTGTCTTGATATAAATTTTTCCGAGGTTTGACCAGGGATCAAATTCATTGGGATATGCCTTAACTGCCTGTTTCCCAACTTCTATTGCTTTATTGTATTCCCCAAGCCTATACCAGGCATAAGCAAGGGAATTGTAATACAATAAATTATCAGAAGAATTGCTAATGGCCATTTCATAGTATGGAATGCTGTACTTAAGTAAATCATTGACCTCATATATATTGGCTATGCTTATCATGGCATTGGTATATGTTGAATCCAGTTCTATCACTCTTTTAAAGGATTTAACTGCCTTTTTGTATTCTTTCTTGTGATTATAAGCTTTTCCAAGATCGTAGTGTGCATTAAAGAAATCAGGGTAAATTTCAATTGCACTATTGTAGTGTTTAATTGCCTGATCAAGATAGCGTTGATTATCCAGTGAATTCTTGTTTTCATTGTATTCTCTCAAATAGTAACTTGCCAGCATGTTATGTGCCTGTGCTGATTTATCAAGGTATTTGATATCGTGCTCCATCAAGGTTAATGGATCTTGCCAAAGGTTGTTGCGAGCAACGGTTTTCACAGAATACACACTTATAATTAATATAAACATATATACTAAAGCATATTGAACTCTAATATTTGAATTCTTTCCTGGTTTAATTTTAAATATCCAGGTCAACAAATAGACCAGTGAAATACTAAAACCAATCGAAGCTACATAAGTAAGCCTGTCCCCCATCATCCCCACAACAGGATAAAACAAATTTGAAAACAGTAAAATACTTACCAGGTAAAAGACAATTCCATAACTCAAAACAAGATGCCTGCGCAATAATATAATTGCAGCCAACATTAATGCTAAATGTAAAACAAGCGATATCAGTGACTGCATATTACCTGTTCCAACAGGGACAATATGCGCATATCCATAGTAAAAGCCCATTGAAATTGGGACTAACATTTTTTTCAGATATTCTCCCAGTACATACGCAGAAGTGCCGATCTTTGTATTCCATGAAGCATCTTTGTCCAATGGTGATTCCAGGTATCCCAAAGGTCTGTCAGTATATTCCAATACCTCGGGTGTGGTCATTTCAATCATCTCAGCCAAAGGTTCAGACAAAGATAAATTGGCATCAGACTGTATAAGCCTGTAATTATAAATACCTGCAACAGTAAATCCTATAAAAGCACACAACAATAAAACCTGGCCGGTTTTTCCCAACTTTTCCCTCATTAGCAATAGTGGAATGATAGAAGCTATAACAAGGAAAATGTAATCTATAGCACTATCATATTTCCCAAGAAAAAACCTGAATACCAAATATATAAAATACAAAAATGAAGTGAACAGCAAGGCCCTGTTTCGGCTAGCTATAACCGACACCAAAAGCATTAATATGAGCGGTGTAATGGAATAGTGAACAAAAAAAGCTGCAGCAATGGTAAGAACAATAATAGAAGCAATATTTAATTTCTCTTTGGGTATGTAGCCTGCAACAAACAACAAAACAACGGCATATACAGAGGATTTGGCAACTATATCAGTAGCTGCAAACCAAAAAGTCACGATTAACATTAAACTCAATAAAACCAGGAAATATCTCTTTCGATCAGCAACAGACAATGCCATAAAAATAAAAGAGGCATTCACTGCTATTAGCACAGCAATATCATTGTTAAGTAATAGGCCTGTTACATAAAGCATCGCCAGCAATGCAATTATTGCTATAGTATTTGTTTCAAATACCTTTTTAAACCAGCCACAAAATGCTTTTAACCTATCATTTACAGGTCGATCCTTTGTGTATAAAAAATCATACGTGCGGTGGTAAGCAGATTCGACAAAACCACTCTTTAAAAGATAAGTGATGGTCAATGGAACAAAGGCACTTACAAGAAAAAATAGAAATTTTAAATGCTTGGCATTTTCCGGAATAAAAAAGACTGAAGCAACTGCAAAGAGAAAGCTCAAAATAAATACCCTTTTGTATTTCACATTTTCAAAGAAAACCGCAGATAGTGGTATTAATACCACAAATACCACCACACTCATTTTGGATAATATGCCCATGACCAAAAATATTAGTGATGGAAACAACAAAAACAGATACCCCCTATGTATAAATTTTATGGCAAATACCCAGGAAAGCATTGCAAAGAGCAGCGCAAGAATTTCATCCCTGTTTTTTATACTTGCTACCACTTCTGTATGGAGTGGATGTGCAATAAATATAAAAGCAACCAAAAAGCAAAAATGAATGCCCTGCCCAGGCAACAAACTTGATAATAAAACAAACAACAAGACTCCAGAAATAGCATAAAGCAGTACATTAATAAAATGACTGATCGTTGGGCTTTCCCCAAAAAATTGATGTTCAATGGCAAAGCTTGCAAGTGTTACCGGCCTGTATTCATATGCATACCCGTCCTCATCCTGATAATAATGTGAAGTAAAAATTTCCGGAATTGCTTCAACACCCCTGGAAGTATGTCTGTGATTTTGTGTGACCAGAGCATCATCAAAATTATACTCGTGGTTAATTGTATTACCATAGAGCAAAAAAGCAAAAGCAAACAATAGGAACATCATTACCCTAAATGAAGGCAATGACAAACTAAACCAGCTAAATACAGCATTTCCCATCAGATATCAATTATTCAAAAGCCTGATACTTACAGAATTGGTATCCAGTTCTCTAAAATAAAAACGAATACTATCACCAATGTAATTGTTATTGATCAATGCAAATAATTCACGGCTATCTAGATTACCTGTTTGCAAACTATCTGAAATTAACAACATGTTTTTTTGGTTCACACTACCAGCGCTCATGTTCTTAGGCTGAACAAATACTAGGGGTAGGTTTATGTTATCATTGCTGTTGGCAGGAAACTCAACCTTTATGAAATAATTTATTTCACTTTCATTTCCAAACCAATCCTTAAAGTTGATGATATTGTCTGCATAAACAGGGACTTTCAAACTGGCACCGGAAGGCAAACAAAATTTCATCCTATCGTAGATAAAAGTATTTTCATACCATTCATTGGGCTTATTATTTCCTGTTGTTGCATAATATTTGTTTATAAAATCTGAATATTTTAAACTATCATATACACTTTTAAAACTATCTGATACAGAATAATGGAATGTATAAGCACTGATCTTTTCTCTGGGTTCCAAAATATATTCCTGATTTTGGACAAGTTCCTCAACACTTGCAATTTCACCTTTATTATTAAGATAATATGCCTGAAAAGAAGGATCATACATTTGCCATTTTCCATCTGCATAGACTTCAGGAACCACATGTCCGCCCAATTCCCATACCCTGGCCTTAAAGCCAAGTGATTTCCATATAAAATAAAGGCTTGCTGACAAATCATCACATTGGCCAAAACCTATGGAATTTATTAGGGTCAATGGGTGGTGGATTTTTCTGCTTCCGGTGATGGAAGGTAAATATTCAATATTATCAATTACAAACCTCCAAGCCTTTCTTTCCAATGCCTCACTGGGAATATCATCGGGCATACTTCTTACATGCGCTGTAATTTCATCATTAGAAAAATAGCCACCTCCTGCCTTTAGTAAAAAGCAGGATTCACCTTTAGAAGTATTTACAATTTGCAATTGCTGGTTTTTCAAAATCAAAATCTCATGGTCAACGGTTCCGGTTTCATCTTCCATATAGAAGTTTCCACATGAAAAATTAATAATTAAAACAATGCTTAAAGCAGTTAGACTGATTTTCAAACTTTAATTATTTTTCAATATTAGAAGATCGATAAAGTTGAATGGCATAAAAAATAATTGCACAGTTGAACTCTACGCTGCCCCCTTCCATATTCCTGTCTTTGGTGCAGAAATATCCATATGGTGTATTGATTTCTTTCTCAGAAGACTTTAAAATATCATACATCAATTCCCTGACCATATGATTTTCAATTTCAAAATTCAAAAGTGTAATTGCGCCAATGGCTTTGTTCAATAGATTTTTTTCGACCTGCTCCCTGTTGCTTTTAAAGTAATTGCCAACTTTCTCTTTCAAATTTGAAAAGTCCGAAATGCCCTGACGATAAGCTCTTGATATATGAAATAGTGTAAATAAAAAGGATGGGTAAAAATACAGGTTGTGCTCATTGCCAAATAGTATGTCTTCGGTAATGTGATTTATTGATTTTTGGGTTTCTTTTGTGTTTGACAAGTATAAAACAGCATTTGAGGAAACCGAATGTTCAAAATCATTGTAATTGATCAACGGTGCATCGGTTCTGCCTTTCATAGCAAAGAAAATGGGTAAGGAATACCTGAGATCAGCAACCAATCTCAGCAGGAAACCAGGCATGCTCAGGTATTTAAACCGTGGTAAAAACCAAACATAAAAATTACCCCTCTTGTCAATTTGTTTCAGCAATAATTTTTTATTATCCGGGAAATCAACCCCACACTTTGTCAGCAAAAAAGACGCAAGGCTTGTATCATCAACATCCAACGGAGTATTAAACTTAAACAGGCCATTGTGCGGATAAAATCTCCACAAGCCACCTGCTTCCATCTGTGACCTTACAAATTGGGCCGCTTTACCTGTAATGGATTTCACCTTTTCATCATCAGATGATAAAAGTGCTATTGCTATAGATGTGGTGAGAAAAACCGAAGGCCCTGAATATATCCAGCCATTTTCCTTTTTACCAGGAAAAAAGAGAAATGTCTTGAATTCCCCATTTTCACATTGACCTGATTTGACTTTATCAAGACAATATTCTTCAAGTTCAGATAGTGTTTTGAACATAGACAAACCAAGCTAAAAATCAAAAAAAATAAATCTCTTCACACCGTGCACCTTCCTGAGTTTTTTGTAAAAAACAGCCTCCGAAATTTCAGGTCTTGATGTCATGGGCACTTTTTTTATACACTTATACTTTTCAGGAATCTTACCGGACAATACATCATGTATGCACCTAATATAGAAAGATTGATCAACTTCATAGCTTTCAATTGTTGATGTATTTTCATTCCAATGCTGGTAAATGAATGCAGCATTTTCGGGTATTATTCCACATGCAATGGCTATTCTGTCTTTGGGCGAATTATTATTCCCAGAGCCGTGAAACAAACTGTGTTTGTAGACTATAGCATCACCGGCTTTTAAATTGAAATTTTTGATAAATCTCGTGTATTTTTTCTGCTGCCCTATTTCCAGTGGTGGAAAAGTTGAACTTCTGTATGGAAGGCCGGCTTTATCGCTTTTATCAATAATCATAAGAGCACCAGAATCTTTAGTGACATTGGTAAGTGGGCACCACAAATTATAGGAGATATGTTGGGTTTCATCTACCAGGCTCCAATCCTGATGAAAATCGACTTCCCTGTTTTCTCCTGGTTTTTTTATCATAAACACACCGCCCAAAAGATTGCCCGAATTAAAATTCTCATCAAATGATGCTTCAATCTGTGACTTTATGTATCTGTTGATCTCAAAACTTTTTTCTGGGTTCAGATACAGATAATTGGGCTGGGTTTTATCTTGGTCAAGATTACAATCTGAATAAAATTTCAACAAATTGTCGATTTGCCCAGCTGACAGAAAAGAAGGGATTACTGCATATCCTTTATTTAATAGAGTGGTATTCAAACCTTCATCACGCAGTTCTATTTTTTTTGACACAACACTTTCCATAACAACTTTAATTCTTTAAATGCCATTTAAACTTGGGTCTTAAAGGACCAATGCTATACGACAAATTTGATATCTCCGGTTCTTCTTCTACCTGAAAGACCATGGCCCGTTTTTTTCTAACAAGTTTGCTTTTCGATTCAGGACAGGCAAAATAAAGATCAATTACAAAGGTACCAGATGAAAGAAAATTAGCCGGTATTTCACATGAAATTTTGTGCTGTCCTTTTTCCAGCTCAAATTTCACCTGATTTTCAGCGAAATTTGACATGGCAGTAAAAACAGGATTTCCCAATGAATCATACAAAACTATTCCAAATACTACATCTTCTTTAATGTTATCTGCTTTTTCTATGTCCAGTTCGATATTTATAGCTGAGCTTGTATAAATTTTTTCCTTTGGAGAAATTTCCACACCGGTGATCTTAACTTTATAATCCTCCGGTACATCATCAAATTTTATTTCTTTTTCAGATTGTTCTGGAGCATAAAGGTCATTCATATATTTTTTTACTGCTGCATTATTGTTCCCCATGAATTCTATCTCACCTTTTCTAAGAATAATTCCTTTGGTATAGTCTTCCACAATGTCGTTCAGGTTATGTGTTACATACAGAATGGTCTTTTCACTGTCAATAATTGATTCCGTTTTCTTTTTTATCTTATTTCTGAATTCGGCATCACCTACCGACAATACCTCATCAAACAGGTAAATGTCAAAATCCAGGTGGGCCATAATGCTGAATGCCAGGCGCAGATACATGCCATTGGAATATTTCTTTACCGGTTCGGCAATAAATCTTTCAATTCCGCTGAATTCAACAATTTGGTCAAATTTCTGTCTTATTTCCCTTTTGCTAAACCCGAGAATCTGACCGTTTAGGTAAATATTTTCCCTGCCGCTCAGTTCCGGGTGAAAACCCGCTCCTATATCCAATATACTTGCAAGTCGGCCATTTATTCGAACTTGCCCTGTACTTGGATAGGTTACATTCGCCAGGATTTTCAACAATGTACTTTTTCCGCTTCCATTGGGGCCTATTATACCTACACTTTCTCCCTTTTTGATCTCAAAGGACAAATTCTTTAGCGCCCACAATTCCTGACCGTTTCCCATTTCAGCATCCTCTGTGTTGCTTACAGAAAATACTTTAGAAACATTTTCAACTTTAATGGCAAAATCATTGCTCATATATAATCACTGAATTTTCTTTCATTTTTAATAAACAACCAAAACCCGAATAAAAACAAAGGGATTAGTACCAGCAATCCGGGAAGGAAATACAAATCAAATTCCCACTGTGGAAACAAACACCATCTCCAGGCTTCAGTGACAGCAGCCATTGGATTTAGATACCATATCAATTGCAAGGTACCGGACAATGTCTGTTTGGTAAAAAAAACCGGGGTCACCCATATTCCAAAATACATCAAAAAAGGCACGACATGAAGTATGTCTCTTTTTCTGTAAGCCAAAGCAGTGGAGATAAAAACCAAAAATAAAGCAGCCAGTGTATTGAAAAACAATACCAGCGGTATAAATACGATTTTCCACGAAACAATCTGCTGATGCCACAACAATAATGGGATGAACAATAGAAAGCTGATGACCAATTCAACCAGGGCAATGTATATTTTTGAAAAGGGCAATACCGCTTTTGGAAAATATATTTTTTTAATAAGCATAGCTGATTCCTGTATGCTCGCTGTGCCCTGATAAACAATGTATGAGAAAAAATTCCAACCGAGCAAACCCGATAAAACATACAGTGAATAGGGCAAACCCTCAGCATCCCATTTTAGAATATAGCCGAAAAAAAAAGCAAATATCAAAAGTGCTGTAAGTGGCTGTAAGATACTCCAGCCAATACCCAGGATTGTTTGGGCATATTTTACTTTCAAGTCTCTTTGTGCAAAGGTTAATATCAGAGCCCTGTAATCCCAGATTTTTTTCAACGAACCGGAAAGGCCGACCGGTTCTGATGTTATTAAAGTCTGCTTCATTAATTTGATTCTGCCACAAAAGTACTGCTAATATCGGTTTAAAATAAAACTGCTATGGTTTGTGACAAATGCCATGTATATCCATTTATTGGATTTATACAGACATATGGAATAGAAGTATCACTCCACCTTAAACCGCAATTTAAACTCGGCAATAAGCGGCCAGTGATCTGAAAGTTCCTGGTTGGGATCGCCTTCAAAATAAAAGGCAGGGTCGTCTGTCTGGAAGGAAAGGGCTGTAATTTCCACCTCATCATTTCCGCGGTAAAAGACCTTGTCCACCACCTCACAATCCGGACTGTTCCGGTCTGGATCGCAATCATCCAGCCTCGGGCTGCCCAAAGCCGGAATATCACCTTCCCTGATCAGCTCAATCCAGGCATCTTTAAAGCCCATATCCAGCACAGCCCTGATTGAATCTCCCTGGCGAACATAGCGACAGTTGAAATCACCAAACAGCAATACCGGCTTACCTTCTGAATGTTCTGCAATATAATCGGTAAGCTGGGCAATATTGGCTCGTCTAGCTGTAATGGATGCTTCATCACCACCGGCATTACAGTGCAAATTATAAAAATCAATGGTTTTGCCCTGTATTTCAATTTGTGAATAGTAAAAGCCTTTAGGGGTTAAACAATCTGCTTCGGTACACTCCGTCCATGGAATGCGTTCTACATTGGAAATCGGGAAATTTGAAAAGGTATTCAAACCATCGCCATTGGGTACAGGAGGCGAAGGGGGTGTTTTATATGGATGAGAATTGTACAACAAAAGTGAATCGTGATAATTAAAATCTTCCTGGACATGCACTACATCATAGGCATTCATCAGTGGACTGATTGAAGTCATGTATTTTTCAGGATCTGAGGAAGATATTCCCTGGGGTAAACCTGCTACATTGTAGCAGAGTATAGAAAATTCCACTTCGCGGTATTCCTCTACCTGGGTGGTATCGTTGGGGTTTTTGTCTTTATCATCATCCTTATCGTCAACCGGTTCTTTCTTGCAGGCACTTAACAATACAAGGTTGACAATAAAAAACAATACTAAAATGCGGATTGCGTATATCTTTGATTTCATAGGCTTAAATATACAGCAATTTTTAATCCCGATTAAACCCTGACAATGAAAATCACCATTTTGGTATTCTCCATTTCATGATAAGTTATTGATTTTCATTCGTCAAATTATGCAATCGCTTTTCAATTGCATAATGCGGGTTAAAATTCTTTATTCAGCAATTAATATCTATAAAACATAAAAAAAGCGCCAGTAAATATTTACTGACGCTCTTAAATTATTTGAAAGAAAATATAGATTAGCTACAGCTACAGCTATATGATGTTTCGTCTACATATGTATCGCCATCAATAGTTTGTTCAGTTTTTTCAATAGGGTTTGATTCATAATACTCTAGGCTTCGAACACCGCTTGTATTATTGTCACCACCTGGGCAAGCTGTGAAAGTTTCAGTTCGGGTGGTAGTAACTTCTACCGTGTTACCATCGCCATCTAATTCTGTATCCCTCTCTGTAACGGTGCAGTTACAAGTTTTACAGTCAAAATCTTCTGAACAGGATTGCAATACAAAAAGTAAAGAAACTGCGATAAACAGGTTTAAAAAATGTTGCTTTTTCATTGTTTGTTTGGTTTTAATTAAAGAATGAATAATAATTTGATTTCACAAATGTATAAAAAGCATTCATGAATTTTAAAACTATTCGAAAAAAAAGTTAAAATTTTTTATTGATGATGACAAAAGCTTCAGTTCCAGCTTAGCAAAGCAGACAGCTTTTCTGTATAAAGTTGCATAAACACTTACTATTCCAATTCAAATCCCTTATTTTTATGTGCATAAACAAATTTTAAAGCATTGAAATTTTTTAGCCGATTATTTACAGCAATTATTTTTATTGGAATATATTATTCAATATCTGCTCAGGAAAGCAGTGCTGATTGGGTAATTTCCCAAGGCAATTCAAACTTTGAAATCTCAACTAAAAAAATCAATTGCAGTGATGCATCCAAAGGTATCAGCAAGGAATACTTGTTTTTGAAAATTGAGAACAAAAGCAAAAATGCTTTGCAACTGGATTACAAAATCGAAAAATGGTATGATGAGGTTTGCAGCAATTGTGATTTAGATGAAAGAGAAAATTCTTCTTTCTCAATAGAACTGGCTGCTGGTGAAAGTGCTACCGGTTCATGTAAAGATTATAGAAACCGAAAACTTGCTGTTTTCTCTAAAATGACCGGAACTGCAAAAGCCCGAAAATTGACTGATTTTAAAATCATACCATTGGCTGTGAATGGTGAAAACGTCAAATAATGCAAAAAATATATCATTTCCTTTTAAGTTTATCATTTAGTATTTGTTTTCCCTTGTTTTTAAATGCTCAATGTGAAGTTGAGATTTCAAGTGTTCCCGATACCATTGTATGTGGAGATTATATTTCTTTGTCTGTTTTTGGAGAAGGGCAGGGACAACAGGTTTTTGTAGAACAGTTTGACAATGGAAACCCTTCTGGCTGGGCATTCACACAACAAGCTACCTTTACAAACCCATGTAGCCCCAATGGTGTAGATGGCACCACGCACATCTGGATGGGAGATCAATCTGCCGTTCCACGTGCACTTGAAACAGTCGGCTACGATTTAACACCAGCAACTGCTGGAGTCACCATTTGTTTTGATATGCTTTTTGCTGAACAAGGGAATGCTGCACCCTGTGAAGGGCCAGACGAACCTGATGAAGGGGTTTATATTCAATACTCTACCGATGGAGGTAATACCTGGACAGATATTCATTATTTCGATCCTAATGGTGGCAATGACCCCGATCTGGTCAATTGGAACAATTGGTGCTTTCCCGTTCCCCCTGGAGGAATCACAACCAATACCAGCTTTCGTTGGTTTCAGGACTATGATTCTGGAGCTGAATACGACCACTGGGGCATTGACAATGTGAATATCTACTATAATGACCCTACTTACGAAATTACCTGGCAGCATGACAACTACTCTTATGGAGTAGGAAATCCGGGCGGTGAAAATCCCAATCCCATAAATCCATCCAATACAACTACTTATTATGTAGAAATGACCAATGGTAATTCCACATGTTCAGACTCAGTAACTATTAATGTTGTTGAACCTCAACTAGAAATTAATGCAGGTGCTGACACTACTATATGCGAAGGAAATTGTGCAGAATTAAGTGCTTCTGCTAAAGTCATTCACAGGCCTGCTGCACATAGAACTTATTCTAACATCCAGCCAGAGCCAGTTAGTAGTACTTTTGGCTCAGAATCTTCAGTTAATGTTAATGTGCAAACATTAAACATGAACAATGTGCTGCCAAACTCTATTACACAGGTTTGTATTGATAGATTCAGTTATTTCGGTGTCGACATTACTGCTATTCCTCCCGGACCTAATAGCATACAAACTGCGGCTGATCTAGATATTTATCTTGAATGCCCTGACGGCACAAGAATATTACTCGTTCCTGCCGGAGCTACTCAAGGACAAAACATCGCTTATCAGCCCATTCCATTTTTCCCAAGTTTTCAAGGGCCCGATAGCGTCACTTTTGTTAACACCTGTTTTGTCCCGGCAGGCCCTCCTATATCAACAGGTTCTGGGACAAGGCATAGCAGCAGTTTCGGACCTGATGAAAATTTTAATAACCTTACAGGTTGCACTGCCAACGGAGTTTGGTCTATTGTAGTTACTGCTGGCTCTAATTTCGCCTCTGCTGGAGAAGGAACTTTAACTGGTTGGTCTATTACCTTTGATGACCCAGAACTCAGCTATGAAGCCGACTTTACCTGGAGTCCCACTACCAATATGACAAACGAAAACACTTTGTCGCCAACAGTTTGCCCTACTGCTGATCAAGAATATATTTTAACTGCCACAGATACAGCCGGCTGTGTAACGCTTTCCGATACTGTTTTTGTGCAGGTTGATTCGGTATGCTGCGATTTGGAATTTGAGGCCACCGTGCAAGAACCCGCCTGTGGACAAAGTGATGGAAGTATTACTTTGAATATTACCCAGGGCAGTGGCAATTATGATATTTCATGGGACAATGGACAATCGGGGCTATCCGCCACCAATTTGTCTGCCGGGGTTTATACGGCAACCATTGAAGATTTGGGTCAAAGCAATTGCATTAAAGACAGCACATTTACCCTAAGCAATCCGGGGGCGCCTGTTATTGATACCGCAGTAGCCATTGCAGAGACCTGCCTGGGCGATAATGATGGAATTGCGGGAATTGCGGTAAGCGGTGGTATGCTCCCCTACTCTTTTGCATGGGACAATAGCACTTCAACTGATTCGGTTTTATTCAACCTATCTCCCGGCACCTACAATGTGACTGTTAGTGACAACAACGGCTGTGAAGCTACTGCTTCCATGACTGTAGATCCGGGACTAAATTGCTGCGATATTTCCCTTACTGCTGCTATCACTGACCCTGATTGCGGAGCAAGCAATGGCAGCATATCTGTCGCTGTGCAGAATGGTAGCGGCAATTATGACTATACCTGGCAACCATCCGGTAGTGGAAACAATTTGAGCAATCTCAGTGCCGGAGTGTACGATCTTACAGTGGAAGATTTAGACCAGGTGAATTGTACGATAGATACATCTATAACATTGACTGGAATAGTTAACTCAGGAATTACCATTGACACTGCTATTTGTGCAAATGAACCTATAGTTTTTAATGGAGTAGTTTTTGATTCAGCAGGTACATACTCTTATACCTTACAAACCCCTTCAGGTTGTGACTCGGTAATTAATTTAAACATATCCAATATCCAAGCAATCGGCCAAGCACCAGACCCTAATTTTTTCAATACAGGAAACAATGGAAGTGGAGGTATATTACCAGGTGGTAATAATGATTTGAATTGGGAAGTTGCTGTAAACGATATCAATGGCTCTTACAATCCGGCTGTCGTGATGAGTAGTATTCCTGGAAATTATTATAGCAGCCCTTTCCCGGATGCTGAATGGATTTCACATAATCAAACTGGGGGACATGGAGGTAGCCTTGATTATTTCTACAAAATTGAGTTCGAGCTTCCTTGCATGGATTCTTGTGGCAGAAGTTTTTCAGACCAAAATGCATTTTGTTTGGCATTGGATTTTTTCAGCGACAATTCTGTTTTTGAAATATATATTAACGGAACTGCCCAATCCGGACAAATACCAGGTATTCCTGTTGGTAATCCTTATACACATACTGGCTATGCACAATCGGGTATGTTAAGTGTAGCCCTTTGTGACGACTGGAATCCCGGTTTGAACACATTGATTTTACATGTAGCGTCTGCTGCAAATTTTGCTGGCTTTTTGGCCCAAACTAGTGTTAACACCCCTCCCTTTGTTGCAAATTATGATACGATAAATACCAGTATTTGTGAAACAGATACGATTACTTTTAATGGTGTGGACATATTTGAACCTGGTTCCTATCCATTTGAATTGACCAATACATTTGGATGTGATTCTAACATCGTTTTGGATGTAGAAGTGGTTTCTCAGGTTTTCACAGATATTTATGATACCATATGTTCAGGTGATCAGTTTGAGTTTAATGGTGATTTCTATTCACAAAGTGGTGTTTATTCAGATACTTTGCAAAACGCTGGTGGTTGTGATTCCATAGTCACCTTATATTTACAAACCAATGATCTATCATCCACCGTCCTGATTCAGGGGGCGAATTGTAATTCAAATGACGGCTCTATCGAAGTAAATACAGATTCATCCACAGCAGTTTTACCTTTGGGTTTTTCAATTGATGGCGGAGCTTTCGGTAACAATCCAGTATTTGATAATCTTTTTGCCGGAAATTATACCATTGTTGTAGAGGATGCCGATGGTTGCACAGATACTGTGAATGCTCAAGTAGATGAAGCAAACAATACAGTTAGCCTAAGCCTTGATGTGGATCCCATCAGCTGCAACGGAGCTGATGATGGAAGCATTTCAGCAATAGCAGGAACGAACAATCCCCCGCTGCAATACAATTGGAACAATGCAAGTACAGATACTTTTATTGACAATTTACCTGCGGGTACTTATTGGGTAGAAGTAACCGATCAAAACAATTGCAGCAGAAGTGATACCGTAGAATTGATTGATCCTGCTCCTCTGACTGTGAACTTAAGAGGAACCATAGTGCTTTGTTTTGGAGAATCTGAAACGCTTGATGCAGGAAACTTTGCTGCTTACTCCTGGTCAACAGGCGAAACAAGTCAAAGTATAGAAGTAAGCCAAAGTGGTACATATTCAGTTACAGTAAGTGATGCCAATGGCTGCCTGGCTGCTGATTCAGTGACTGCAAATATCAGTGATTCATTGATTGTAGATGCCGGACAAGATACATCCATTGTGGAATTTAACAATGCTCAATTACAGGGCTTGATCAATGGAAGCACCAATCCTCCGGGAATATTTGTTTGGTCTCCCGAATATCTATTAAGTTGCGATAATTGCCTGAATCCTATTGTTGCCCCACTTGAAACACAGGAATTCGTGCTGAGCTATACTGATGCCAACAATTGCACAAAAACCGATACCATTCTGATTGAAGTACTTGAAGGAGAATATTACATGCACATGCCAACGGCTTTTTCACCCAATGGAGATGGACTCAATGATTATTATGCTCCTGTTCACAAAGGTGTTGACCAATTTGTGTTCCGCTTATTCGACCGCTGGGGCGAACTGCTATACGAAAGCCGAGATGTAAATGAAGCATGGGATGGCAGATATAAAGGCAAGTTGATCGAACCCGGTGTTTATGTATATCGTATTTATGCAGAATATATTAACCTGGAAACATACGAACGATCCGGCAGTATAACGGTTATCAGGTAAATTTAAAACCGATAATCCAAAACCTTTGGCTGTGCATCAAGTCTTTCTTGAAAATTAGGATCATCTTTTTGCTTACTTCAATGTGCTTGGGCAAATATATTCGGTCTTCGGCACATCAGTTTCGGATATGGCCCCAAATCCACCTTCAATATTTACCACATCTTGGTAAGATCTGGCTTTAAGGATAGAGCTGGCTATCATAGAGCGGTAGCCGCCTGCACAATGCACATGGTATTCCTTGTTTTTGTCCAACTCATCCATATTGTCATTGATGTAGTCCAATGGGAAGTTTTGCGCATCCTCCACATGCTCTGATTGGAATTCGCTCTGCTTGCGCACATCCAATACATTTGTATTGCCATTTTCATAGGTTTTGGCAAATTCCCCGGCAGATACTGACTGAACGGAATCGGTTTCCTTTCCCGCAGCTTTCCATGCTTTTATGCCGCCTTCCAAATATCCAAGCGTATTGTCATAGCCTACTCTTGAAAGCCTGGTAACCACTTCTTCTTCCCTGCCTTTTTCTGCTAGAAAAATAATGGGTTGTTGCAAATCTGGAATCAAAGCGCCTACCCAAGGGGCAAAGTCGCCATCAATTCCTATGAAAATAGAATTGGGGATGTGTTCCTTGGCAAATTCGCTCTCCTTACGAGTATCGAGCACCAATGCACCTTCATGATTGGCGATGGATTCAAATTTTTCAGGATCCAAAGCTACATTTCCTTTTTCCAAAACACTATCGAGCGAAGAAGTTTCCTTTGTTTTGTTCATGGCCACATTCTTGGCAAAATATTGTGGGGGAGGCAACAATCCCTCAGTCACTTCCTTGATGAATTCGGCTTTGCTCATATCAGCGCGCAATGCGTAATTGGTCTTTTTTTGGTTGCCCAAAGTATCTGTGGTTTCCTTGCTCATGTTTTTTCCGCAAGCTGAACCAGCACCGTGCGCTGGATATACGGTAATATCATCTGGTAACGGCATGATTTTATTGCGCAGGCTATCATAAAGCATTCCTGCCAAATCATCTTGGGTGATGTCTCCTTTTTGTGCCAAATCAGGACGGCCTACATCGCCTATAAATAGAGTGTCGCCACTGAATATGGCTTTTTCGTTTCCTTTTTCATCCAAAAGCAAATAGGTGGAACTTTCCATGGTATGCCCAGGCGTGTGCAGCAATTTTATTTTCAAATCGCCCAGTTCAAATATTTCACCGTCTTTTCCTTCGTGAAAATCAAAATCGGTTTTTGCTCCGGGGCCATAAACAATGATTCCACCGGATTTTTCGGCCAAATCCACATGACCCGATACAAAATCGGCATGGAAGTGGGTTTCGAAAATGTATTTGATCTTGGCATTCCTTTTTTTGGCTTTTTCCAAATAGGGTGCAGATTCCCTCAAGGGATCAATCACTGCTGCTTCGCCATTGCTTTCGATGTAATAAGCACCTTGTGCCAAACATCCGGTATAAATCTGTTCAATATGCATAATGCTGTATTTTTTTATTCAATAACAAAACTAGGCAAAGACTGATTCAGGGTGTGTTACATTAGTTACATCAAGCCTGAGTTCGGATATTATTTACTTCAGAAATATGGAAAATAGTGAAACTCGACTGAAAAATTAATTTAATGGCGGGCTATTTTGATCTATTTCCGAGAAGGACATTACTCTTTTCTGTCATTAACAATTCTTTCTTTTGGCCTCTTCGCCAATAATTCATCAATTAAAAGTCAAATTTTTCGATTTCCATCATCTTCACTCACAAAAAACCTATTTATTTTAGCGATTTATGCTTTAAAAAGCATTTTTTCATTAAAATAAATCACTTTTTTCTTCTTTAAAACCACTTTTTAGATATATTTGGTCAAAATTTTTAGTTTTTTTTAACGAGTTTCTTACTAAAACACTTTAGAGATGAAAAAAATCGAAGCCATTGTCCGCACATCCAAACTGGAAAAAGTGAGAGAAGAATTAGCGAAAATCAATGTCAACTTCTTCACTTTCTATGATGTGCAGGGGTTTGGCAAGCAAAAAGGAGCGGAAATCCACTATCGCGGTGCGATCTATGATATGGCATCTATTCCCAGAACGGTTATTGAAATAATAGTTTCTGAGGAAAAAACAGATGAGATCATTCAGTGCATCATAAATTCAGCCAGTACAGGAGAAATCGGAGATGGGAAGATTTTTGTCACTGCTGTAGAGCGTGTATTTAATATCAGAAAAGGGGAAGAAGGTACTTCGGCTTTGTAAAAACACTATTCAAACCAACATTAATAAACATCTAAAACACAGTAAAAAAATGGAAACAGTCAGTTTTACGGTAAATAACCTTTGGATAATGATAGCAGCAATTTTGGTATTTGCTATGCATTTGGGATTTGCCTCGCTCGAGGCGGGACTTACACGCTCTAAAAATACAGTGAATATTATTTTTAAAAATGTAATGATTATATCTATCGGCTTGCTGACTTATGCACTTTTAGGGTTTAACCTGATGTATCCTGGTGCGGAGTTTGCCGGGAAGTTTTTTGGCTTTGCCGGTTTTGGAATTACACCCCCTCCCGGAGGAATGACCTCTGAGTATTCAGGTGGATATACGTATTGGACTGATTTTATATTCCAGGCAATGTTTGCAGCAACTGCAGCTACAATTATATCTGGTGCAGTTGCAGAGCGTATCAAACTTTTCAGTTTCCTGCTTTTCTCAGTGGTTTATGTATCAATATGCTATCCAATTGTTGGCATGTGGAAATGGGGAGGAGGATTTCTCGATAGTCTTTCCACTCCATTTTATGATTTTGCAGGCTCCACTATTGTTCACTCTGTTGGTGGTTGGGGTGCTCTTGCAGGAGCCATTATTCTGGGTCCCCGATTAGGTAAATATATTGAAGGGAAAATCCGGCCAATTCCCGGACACAGCATGCCCCTGACTGTAATTGGAGTACTCATACTTTGGCTGGGTTGGTATGGGTTTAATGGAGGGTCTGTGCTCAGTGCAGACGCTGAATTGGTCTCTTTAGTTTTTGTCACAACTTCATTAGCAGCAGCAGCAGGGGCTATAGGGGCATTCATATTTTCTTTTGCCATTTTCAGATCACATGATTTAACGATGGTGCTTAATGGTATTCTTGGAGGGTTAGTTGGTATTACAGCTGGCGCTGATTTAATGGATCCCCTTTCATCAGTAATTATTGGTTTTATAGCAGGTGCATTGGTAGTTCTTGCTGTAGCTTTTTTCGATCGCATAGTAAAAGTTGATGACCCTGTGGGTGCAATTTCAGTCCATCTTGTATGTGGAATATGGGGAACACTTGCCGTAGGATTATTTGGCGCCAATGCAGGAATGCCTCAATTAATTAGTCAATTGATCGGTATCGGGCTAGTAGGAGTATTTTGCTTTTTGTTTGCTTTTATACTCTTTTTTATCATAAAGAAATTATTGGGCATTCGTGTCTCTGAAGCTGATGAAATAGAAGGGCTGGATATTACCGAACACGGTATGCATGCATACCCTGATTTTACTATTAAATAAGATTTGAACCAAAGTATTAGTGCCTGAGTGCCACTTGTGCCACTCTTTTTACAACGTCCGCATATGCGGAATGCAGGAATTCTATTCTCTTAACCCTAAACAATTTTTACTCATGAATTCAAACAACACAACACTTTTAAAACAATGGTTTCTAATCTTATGCGCAGTTCTGATTACAGGAACAAATGTGTCAGCACAAGTTGCAGACACTACTATTACGGAAAAAAAAGGATTCTTTCGCAAAGGTGCATTTTCATTTTCCGGAAGTCTTGATACTTATTACTCTTATAATTTTAATAAACCTGGGCCTCTGGAAAACGGGGGAACAACGGGTGTAGGAAGGATATTTGATCTGGAACACAACCGCATCGCATTTGGTATGTTGCGTACTATGGTGGCGTACGAAACAGAAAAAACAGAAATTGTAGGAGAACTCGCTTTTGGCCCTGCCGCAGAGCTGGCAAATTTTGGCAATACCGGTACCAGTATTTTGATTAAGCAGGCCTACATCAAACACTCTTTAGGTAAAAAATTCAGCTTTAAAGTCGGGCAATTCGGAACTCATATTGGATATGAACTGGTAGATGCAAATGCCAACTTCAATTACAGCCTTTCTTATCTTTTTGGCAATGGCCCGTTTTACCATACAGGCTTACTATTAAATTATGCGTTTAGCGATAAAGTACAAGTGATGGCAGGTATTGTAAATGGTTGGGATAATATCTCTGACAATAATAAGGGAAAATCTTTTGTTGGTCAGTTGGCTTTGAGCCCTTCAGATGATTTCGAGCTTTATCTCAATTGGATTGGAGGCAACGAAGACGGCTCTGAAATAACAGGAGATTCAACAAAAAGCTATAAACAAATGGTGGATTTAACCTCTACTTATTCTGTTACTGAAAAATTCAATATAGGAGTAAATGCTGCATTCGGAACTTACAAGTTTGACAATAATAATTTTAGTGCCTGGGGCGGTGCAGCTCTCTATCTTAATTACAACTTTACTGATTTATTTGCTATAGGAACCAGGGTAGAATATTTTGATGATGACAGAGGTGTCCAATACTTAGGAGCCAAATACACAGGATTAACATTAACCGGAATTTTTACTTTAGCCAATGGGGCTGTTCTAATCAAGCCTGAGATCAGACATGACAGGAGCAATAAAAATATTTATTCTGCTGAAATAAGTGGTCCCAAAACAAATGGTGAAGTAAAGTTTAAAAAATACCAGACTACTGCTGGGATAGCAGTTATTGGAGTCTTTTAAGTTGGTTTACTTTATTCAAATTAAAAGAGTGGCAACCTTAATGCCACTCTCTTAATTTGATTTTCACTCCTTTTGTATTAATGAGGCAATTTGCTTCTTACAGCGCCATAAGCCAGTGTACCTAGATAGGCTGCGAAAATTACTACAAGAATTACCGGATAACCAGCTCCCACCAAAATATACATGGGTCCTGGACAAGCTCCTGCCAATGCCCAGCCCAATCCGAATATTATACCACCGTAGAGATACCTCGGTATGCTCATTTGCTTGGGATTGAAGACCATACCTTCTCCATCTAAGGTACGCCATTTGTATTTTTTCGCCAAAAAGACGATTATAATTCCTATGATCACTGCCGAGCCAATTATTCCATACATGTGGAAGCTCTTGAACAAAAACATCTCATAGATTCGGTACCAGGAAATCACTTCTGCTTTTGCCAGCACTATTCCAAATAGTATCCCTACCGATAAAAATTTTAAGTATTTCATTTTATTTTTCTTTTTCAGTTTATAAATTCATGATTACAGGCAGTAGCAAATGCGCCATAATCAAGCCGCCAATGAAAAATCCTATTACGGCAATCAATGATGGCAATTGCAAATTGCTCAATCCGCTAATGGCGTGACCTGAAGTGCAGCCACCTGCATAGCGCGCGCCAAAGCCTACTAAAAATCCACCGAGCACCAGGGCTATAAAACCTCTTAGGGTTAGCAATGCTTCAAAAGAGAAGATGGATTCGGGTAAAATTTTGTAGGGCGAAGGAGCATCCAAATTCATGGCGTGGATATTTGCAATCACCGATTCATGGATTTGAACAGGTGTATCGGATGACAACCAAAATGTGGCAATAAATCCTCCAATGGCTGCGCCAATAATAAATATGATGTTCCAGATTTGATTGCGCCAGTCAAAGTCGAAAAATTCGATTTTCTTTCCAGCTCCGCTCATCGAACACATGGTCCGCAAGGAATCGGAAACTCCAAAGCTCCTTCCAAAAAAGGACAATAAGAAAAATACAAAGGCAATCAATGGCCCGGCAACATACCAGGGCCAAGGTTCTTTTATCAATTCAATTAGGTTCATAGTAGATAGTCTTTTAAAATTTTATGCTCTAAAAGTGAAAACGGGTTTGTATAAATGATTGACCAAATCGGCAGAAATGCAGCCCCTAAACAAGGCACTGATGCCCATTCTACCCTTGGAGCCAATGGCAATAAATTCTATGCCTTTTTCATCTGCGAATTTTGTGATCCCATCTTCCAGCTTATCGTTTTCAACAACATGAAAATCAACATTTTCCAAGCCGTTAAGTTGGCAATATTTAGACATATTGTTTTCAATTTCTGATACTTCGCTGCTGTTAGATGGAGTATTGACCTTTAGCAAATGCAGTTTTGCTCCAAAAATTGATGCTATTTCTTTTAGCTGTGCGATATTGTCTTTCTCGGCCTGGTCATAGTCGCTGACCAATAAAATGTCCTTAAACTCAGAAGTTTCGCGTTTGCATTTCAATGTAATGACAGATGCCTGTGCTTTGCGTACGATTTTATCGGCAATGGTTCCGCTCAATTGTTGGGATAGACCAGAAGAACCGTGTGTGCCCATAATGATTAAATCTATTTCCTCGTCTTTTTCACAGTTTAGGATAATTTCTTCAATATTCCCGATTTTGACCACCCCTTTTGAGTTGGGTACATCTTTCAAAAATTCCTGTATTTTTTGCTCATTATCCGCTTGCTGCTTTCTAATGGCTTCCACATCAAAATCGTTGCTGTCAGAAAGGGTTCCATCGGTTTTGTAAAGTGCGGATTTGCCCACATGCACTACATTGAGCCCAATTAATTGCGCATTGGTTTTTTCCTGTATTTCCTTAGCAATAGAAAATGCATATTCTGATAGCTCTGAGAAATCTATTGGGATGAGTATTCGTTTCATGGTCTTGTGATTTTAAAGAAAGGCTTCCGGGCAAATGATACCCGAAAGCCTTTGTGTGTTTTAAATTTTACAACAATGTAGATGGACAAACATATTCAGTTTTCTCCACGTCTGTTTTGGAAATATCCTCAAATCCGCCCACTACATCAGTGAAATTGTCCCAGCCTCTTTGCTTTAAAATAGAGGCGGCAATCATACTTCTATACCCACCGGCACAGTGCAGTACAAATTCCTTGTCTTTGGGGAATTCCGCCAGATGTTCGCTGATTTGATTGAGCGGTACATTTTTGGCATTGATGACATGCTCAGAATCGTATTCGCTTTTCTTTCTCACATCAAATACCAGTGCATCTTCCTTGTATTTTTTGGCAAATTCTTCAGCAGAAATTCTGTTGATGGTATTTACTTCCCTTCCGGCTTTTTTCCAGCTTTCAAAACCGCCATCTAGATAGCCAATGGTATTGTCATAGCCAACTCTTGACAATCGGATCATGCTTTCCTCTTCCCTGCCTTTATCGGTAACCAAAAGGATTTCTTGTTTCAAATCCAAAATCATTTCTCCTACCCACATGGCGAAATTTCCATCAATACCAATGTTCACGCTATTTGGGATATGTCCTTTGGCAAAATCCTCCGCATTCCTGGTATCCAATATCAATGCGCGGGTTTCATTGGCCACTACCTCAAAAGCATCTACACTCAATGGTGTTTTGGCTCTTTCTATCACTTTGTCCAGGCTTTCGTAGCCTTTGATATTCATCAGCACATTTTCAGGAAAGTATTGCGGTGGTTCTACCAAACCGGTCAATACTTCTTTTTTGAATTCCTCTCTGCTCAATTCTGGATTCAGGGCGTAATTGGTTTTTTTCTGATTGCCCAAAGTATCGGTAGTTTCCTTGCTCATGTTTTTGCCACAAGCACTTCCCGCTCCGTGATTTGGAAATACGATCAAATCATCGTTTAGGGGCATAATTTTGTTCCTCAAAGAATCGTACAAATGGCCGGCAAGTTTGTCCTGCGTTAAGTCGGCCACTACTTTTTGTGCCAAATCCGGTCTGCCCACATCTCCGATAAATAAAGTATCTCCCGTGATAATGCCGTATTCTTTTCCTTTTTCATCAATCAACATGTAAGTGGTACTTTCCATGGTGTGCCCGGGCGTATGGATTACTTTTATGGTATAATCCCCGACTTTAAATTCCTGATTGTCCTCGGCTGTAATAGCGTCATAACCTGGCTTGGCAGTTGGCCCATACACGATATCCGCTCCGGTTTTCTTTGCCAAATCCAAGTGTCCGCTTACAAAGTCGGCATGGAAATGCGTTTGAAAAACATACTTGATCTTGGCATCATCTTTCTCTGCCCGATCAATATAGGGTTGCACTTCTCTGAGTGGATCAAAAATGGCAGCTTCGCCATTGTTTTCTACATAGTACGCTGCATGGGCGATACATCCGGTATAAATTTGTTCTACTTTCATCAGTTTATTTTTTTGGTTTTTTTTAATTTCTACAACAAATATAAATCGACTAAAAAGGGAAGTGTGTAATAAAAGTCACACAAGCCCCGGCTAATCTTTTTTCACATTAGATTGAATGGCAAAAGGTCTCAGGTTTTTGATTTCACCTTCCCCTATATTTTTATCTGCGAATTTTATGGCCGAAGAGTCATCCACAAAAAATTGATCTCCACCAATGTTTTTCATAATGCCCCATTTTTCAAGCACATCGCGAATGGGTCCCCTGACTCCACTTAGCAAAACATCAATGCCGCTTTTTCTCCAGCTTAATATCCATTCTTCCAATTCATGAGCTCCTGTGCTGTCCAGGGCTGTAACACTTTCAAAGTTCAGCACAATGGTATTTAGATCCTTGCCTTTTTGTTCTGTCCATATGTCAATTTTTGATTTTATAAATTGAATATTGGCAAAATAAATAGGCCCATCAATGCGCAATAATAAAAGGTCATTGCGCTGTTCCAAATTGTCAAACCGAGTGATATTTCTATAATAATCTGTACCTGGAACTTTGGCCAACTGCGCTATATGTGGCCTTGAAGCGCGATAAATCACAGCCGCAAGGGACAAGACCATACCTGAAATTATTCCGGTTTCAATGCCCAGTGTGAGTGTTATCACAAAAGTGGCCAAAAGCATTAAAAAATCACTTTTATCTTTTTCCCACAAAGCTTTTGGCGTTTCAAAATCCACCAATCCAGAAACAGCTACCAATACTACTGCTGCTAAAATTGCATTGGGCAGATAGAAAAATAAGCTAGTGAAAAATAATAAGGTCAGTACAATTAGAATTACGCTGACTATGGATGCCAAAGCTGTTTTTGCACCAGCCTGATCGTTTACGGCAGTTCTGGAAAACCCTCCGGTTACGGGATAGCCCTTGAAAAATGCGGCACCAAAATTGGCCATTCCCAGACCGATCAATTCCTGGTTGGCATCCAGTTTATAATCTTTGTGTTTTGCATGAATGGACTTTGCCACCGCATAACTTTCCGCAAAACCCACCAATGAGATGGTCAATGCAATGGGCAGCAATTCTTTCCAGCTCTCCAGATCAAATGAGGGAGCGGAAAAAGTGGGCAGTCCCGATGGCACTTCGCCCAATACTACCACGCCATATTCGGTTAAGTTAAAAACAGAAACCACAACAATTCCCAATACCACCGCAACCAATGGCGCGGGAAAAGCGCTGTGGATTTTTTTACCGTATTTTATTATCAATATTCCTGCGAGGCCAATGCCAAAAGTAATCCAGTGGATATCCCCGATATTTTGGAAAAGCGCAAGGGCTATATCCTGAACATGTTCCGTTCTAGGCAAATCGATCTTTAACAAATGCTTTACTTGACTCAGGCCGATAATGATGGCCGCTGCCGAAGTGAAACCATTGATGACAGGGTGCGATAGAAAATTGACTATAAATCCCAGGCGGAAAATGCCCATGCCAAATTGTATAAGCCCTACGATAAAGGCCAAGGTTAAAGCCAGCAGTAAGTATTCTTCAGTTGAGCTTGGGTTCAGTGTGCCAATACCCGCAGCGGTAAGCAAAGAGACCATCGCCACGGGACCTACGGCCAACTGACGCGATGTTCCGAAAATAGCATAAAGCACCAAGGGAACGGTAACGGCATAAAGCCCGTGAATGGGATCCAAACCCGCCAACATGGCATATGCCATTCCTTGTGGAATGAGCATTACGCCCACGGTAAGCCCAGCAGATAAATCGCCTTGTAAATATTCTTTTTTGTAATTGGGCAACCAATGAAGAATTGGCATTAAGCTTTTGAGGTAATTGATTATTTTTTTCACAGTCTTGATATTCCGGGTTCAAGGGCAAAGCTCTCTAATTTACGCAATCGCCAGCGTAACATTTGTAACAATGGGAGGTTTGTAAGTCGATGAGTCTTGAAGTTGTAAGTTTTAAGTCAAACTCCTATAAAACGCCTTGTATTTACTACCAAACAATAGGGTAAACTGTCTGACGGTTTGTAACTTAATAGTCCTAAGTTTATACAAAGGTTTGAGGCTTGTTAATTGACGTAGGCCCTATAAATACACTAACCGTCTGACAGTTTCTGAAATTGAACACTCGTCTAAGTTCTAAGTCAAATAGGCGGAAATCGTAAGTAAAAAAGTGGAAAGTAGAGAACAAGGATTTATGTTTACCCTTGTTTTGTTACAAGGAATCGGGAATTTTACCCTTATTCTGTTACATGAAAATGGGAAATTTACCTTTGTTTTGTTACATAAAAATTCAAAATTTACCCTTATTTTGTGCAGAAATATAAGATAAATGGCTTTTAATAGACTGATAATCAATAATCTTGAGGATTGGAAGAATTCAAGTAATAGAAAACCCCTTATTTTAAGAGGTGCCAGACAGGTGGGAAAGACTACTTTGGTAAAACAATTTGCCAAAAACTACTCCAATGCTATTTTTTTAAATCTAGAGAAAGCAGAGCATCTAAATTATTTTGAAACATATGATAATGTGCTAAAAATTATAAATGCTTTATTGCTAAACCATAATATCCCTAGTAGTGCAACAAAAAATACCTTATTGTTTATAGATGAAATTCAGGAATCACCAAAAGCCATTCAGTTACTGCGCTATTTCTATGAAGAATTGCCCGAATTGCATGTAATAGCTGCCGGATCTTTGTTGGAGTTTGCCATGCGTCACATAAAAAGCTTTCCTGTGGGCAGGGTGGAATACCTTTATTTATATCCCTTGAATTTTATCGAGTACCTAAAGGCCATCGAACACCATGCTGCATTGGAACAAATTGAGAAAATCCCCCTTTCCGATTTTGCACACAATACACTGATTGAGCTGTTTAATGAATATGCCATTATTGGCGGTATGCCCGAAATCGTTAAAACTTATACTGAAAGCAAAAGCCTGAGCGATTTGCCAAAAGTGTATGAAAGTATATGGGAGAGTTATAAAAATGATGTTGAAAAATATACAAGTCATGAGGCTGATCGAAAGGTCATAAAGCATGTTATGGGCTCAGCACATTTGTATGTAGATCAGCGCATTAAGTTCCAGAATTTCGGAAATTCAAATTATAAATCGAGAGAGGTTGGTGAAGCCATGCGCAATTTGGATGCTGCTAAAATCATTCAACTGATTTACCCTACAACTGAGATAGAGCCCCCTGTAAAACCCGATCTTAGAAAATCTCCAAGGCTTCAGTTTCTAGATACAGGGCTTTTAAATTATACCCTGGGAATCCAAGCTGAGTTACTGGCCCTAAAGGATTTGAGCAATTCCTATAAAGGAGCAATAATTCCTCAACTGATTACGCAGGAATTAATGTCATTGAACACCATCAGCAGCTCAAAACCCAATTTTTGGGTGAGGGAAAAAAGCCAGGCTTCTTCAGAAGTTGATCTGGTAGTTGTTTACAAGGATAAATTGATTCCCATTGAAATAAAATCGGGGAGTATTGGAAAACTAAAATCATTGCACCAATTTATAGACCGCAGTAAGCACCCTTATGCTGTGAGAATATATGCCGGGGAATTTTCAGTTGAAAAACACCAAACCAATGCGGGAAACACCTTTTTGCTTATGAACCTTCCTTACTATTTGGGAACCAAAATCCCTGATTATATTGCGCACTTTGTAGAGGAGTATAAGGTTTAGACGATTAATAGCATTATCAATCACAGAACTAAAAAAATCATTTTTTTGTGTAGATAAAAAACTTACCCCATGAAAACCAATATAGAAATAGATGATGCGCTTTTGGAAAAAGTGATGAAATTGGCACAAATCAAAACCAAAAAGGAAGCAGTTCATAGAGCATTAAAAGCTTATTTGACAAATATAAAACAACAAGAGCTTACAGCACTTTCCGGCAAGGTCAAATGGGAAGGAAACCTGGATGAAATGCGTAGAGACTGATGTGTAGTTTTGAGCTCTAAAACAACTTCCCCTGCTTTACAGGTAGTAAGCGAAAACTCTGTCGGTGATGCTCGCAAGAACCGTGTTTTAAAATGGCAGCACGGTGCGCCTTGGTCGGGTAGCCTTTGTTATTTTTCCAATCGTAATGCGGAAAATCCTCATGAATTTTTTCCATATAAATATCCCGCTCGGTCTTGGCCAAAATCGATGCTGCAGCAATGGACATAAATTTCCCATCCCCTTTTATGATGCATTCGTATTTATAATCCTCAAAAGGATAAAAGCGATTGCCATCGATGAGTAGAAAATCGGGGCGAGTGCTCAATTGCCTAACCGCCCTCTGCATACCCATAATCGATGCGCGTAAAATATTGATTGCATCAATTTCCTTTTGATCCACAGCCACAATGGAGTATGACAGTGCTTCTTCCATTATTTTTTTGCGTAGAAGCAAACGGTTTTTCAAACTCATTTGCTTGGAATCATTGAGCAATTCATCAGAAAAATCTTCTCGTAAAATGACGGCAGCAGCGAATACCGGCCCTGCTAAACAGCCTCTGCCAGCCTCATCGCAGCCGGCTTCTATTCTTCCTTTATTTAGGTAGGCTCGTAAAATTTTAGAGCAGCTTTTTTGGGGAAATAATGAGGCCATCTTCATCTGCATAAAGAAAGTGCCCGGGCTGAAAGGTGCAACCGGCAAATTGTACGGTAATTTGCACATCGCCTTCGCCTTTTTTGTGGCTTTTAAAAGGATGGGTGCCAATGGCGCGAATCCCGATTCCCATTTCGTCAATATCGGCAGCATCGCGAATACAGCCAAAAATCACGACTCCTTCCCAGCCATTTTTAATCGCCAGGGCAGCCACATTGTCGCCCATCAGAGCCACACGCTCTGACCCCCCTCCATCAACAACCAGCACTTTTCCGGTGCCGTCTTTGCCCAATTGTTCTTTGGCCAATACATTGTCCTCAAATAATTTTACGGTAACGATTTCACCGCAAAATTTCGGCTTTGCACCGAATGAAAGAAAAATAGGCTGGGCTACTTGTAGGATTTCCCTGTGCTCATCGCTTAAATCTGCTGTTTTAAATTGCATTGGTTTTATTTTTTGCAAAAATTACTGAAACAAATCAATTCAGACAAAAGTATGAATTGTTTAAATGCCAAAAATTGCTGTATTTCACCCTTTAAAACCTCTAATCTTGATTGATCATCCCATCATTGAAGGTGCTTTATTTGGTCTGGGCACAATTTTATTCACCGGCCCGGTTTTTTTCACATTGGTCAATGCCTCCCTCCAGCACGGGTTTTGGGGTGGCATTTCTGTAGCTACAGGAATTATAGTAAGTGATATTCTTGCTTCTGCCATTTGTTTTTTTGGGCTTTATCAATACTTTGAAGAAGAAATATCTGAATTTACACTTGGTGTTCTGGCTGTTGGTATTCTTACTTTTTTAGCTATGCGTTTCATTTTATTTCCTCCGGCAGATATGAGTGGAAAAGCCAAAAAAAATGTAAAAGATTTGTTTAGTGGTTTTTCTTATGGCTTTCTGGTGAATTTTGTGAACCCATTTGTATTTGCTGTTTGGCTGGGCATTATCGCTTATGCTTCTAATAAATATCCTGACAATGCAGGCAGTTTTGTAGTTGCAATGCTTAGCACTGTATTTATTTTAGATATTTTAAGAGCCTATTTTGCAGGATATCTGAGAAAATGGCTAAAGCCTAAAACACTTAAAATTATTTTTCGCTTGTTTGGTGTAATACTTATAGCATTCGTAATAAGAATTATTTACTTTCTGACTCAACTTTGATCTGCCAGCCTTCGTAAAAGTCGTCTTTTTTGCCATCCAAATCCCAGTCAATTTCGCCTTTGAACAATGCGCTGTCGCCTGAAAACTCGACACTGTATCTAAAATTTTCTTTGCGGGGTTCTGTTTCACGCATTATCAATGCATCATTTTTAATTAGCCAGGTGCCTTTATTAGTAGTGATCACTTTGCCCTCCAGGCTTTTATATACAGAACTATAGGTGCTGTCTGCATTGTAAGTGGTTTGTATGGGTTGGATTTTTAGCTTTTCTTCCCATTGAGAACGGGGAACTTCCAGTACTCTTGATTCTCCTCCTTCCGAATTGATCTCTACTTTTATACTCAAGCTCTCCCAGTCGCCAATCAGTTTTTTTTCTGTTTCGGTCCTGGAATCGGTATTGCATGCAAAAAAAGGAATTGTAAAAATGAGAAATAATAGCTTGTAATTTTTCATGATTTGTTAATCTTTATTTTTAAATATGAGTGAAAGGTGAATGCCAAAATAGTTATTATTTTTTTATATTATTAAGTACCGGTATTATTGACCTCATTGATTGCAGCATACAGTTTGGAATGATCTATTTTCAAAAACCAATGTGATAAATATGAGCCGACACTTATTCCAATAGGGGCATTTTTTTTCGGCTCCAAAATAGAAATATGACTGAGTATTAGGAACCTTGAAAAACCCATCAATAAAAATAGAAGCACAGTAATTTTGCGCATTACTACTTGTATTTTGTTCAAAAATAGGAAATGTAAACTGTCCGGCATCACTGCCTTGAGATTATTTAACTAAATTCGCTGCAAACTATTGCTTTTTGAATCCCCTGAAAAAGCTAGCCGGACAAACAGTACTGTATGGACTGAGTAGTGTAATAGGTCGTTTTCTGAATTACCTACTTGTCCCGCTATATACCAATATATTCCTACCCGAGGCATACGGTGTTGTAACAGAATTCTACGCCTATGTAGGTTTTTTTGTTGTATTACTGACCTATGGCATGGAGACGGCTTATTTCAATTTTGCCTCAGGGAAAAAAGGAGATGAAAAAGAAAGCTATTATGCTACAGGACTGTGGTCGCTGCTTGGTACTACATCTGTTTTTTTGTTTTTAGCACTTGTATTTTCTCCCCAAATAGCCACTTTTCTGGAATATCCCAATAACCCGGAGTACATTCAGTATTTTGCATGGATACTTACATTAGATGCACTGTCAGCACTACCTTTTGCACGCTTACGCTTAGAAAATAAAGCTGCCCGCTTTGCAGGCATCAAGATTTTAAACATCAGCATTAATATTGGTGCCAATCTCTTTTTCCTGGTGTTGCTGCCCTGGCTTATTAAAAATGAAATATTGGAGTCTTTGCACTTTCTCTACAATCCTGAAATTGGTGTGGCCTATATTTTCATTTCTAATTTGCTCGCAAGTATTGTTACGCTGATTTTCCTGCTTCCGCTTTTCAAAGGGCTAAAAATTGGCTGGAGCCCAAGGCAGTGGAAACCCATGGTAAAATATGCACTACCACTTATGGTAGTAGGATTTGCAGGTATTGTTAACGAAATGGCCGACCGGATAATGCTCAAACAGCTATTGCCTTTTGAGCTAAAGGAAAGAATGGCAATGATTGGTATCTATGGAGCCAATTATAAAATTGCCATTTTAATGACTCTTTTTATCCAGGCATTTCGCTATGCTGCCGAACCATTTTTCTTCAATCAGGCCAGTTCCAAAGATGCAAAAAAACTGTATGTCAAAGTACTGGATTTCTTTGTACTGTTTGGGTGCCTGGTTTTTCTTGGGGTGCTTTTCTATATAGATATAGTCCAGTATTTTATTGGCGAAGCTTATCGTTCCGGGCTCAAAGCAGTGCCCGTGTTGTTAATGGCCAATTTGTTCCTCGGAATTCAAATCAATATTTCTATTTGGTACAAGCTCACCGGCCAAACCAAAACCGGGGCACTAATTGCGCTGGCAACTGCTTTCATCACTGTACTGTTTAACTTTCTGTTGATTCCTGAATTCTATTATATGGGATCAGCCTGGGCTACACTAATAGCATATGTATCAATGGTGATTATGACAGCCCTTGCCGGTCATAAATATTACCCGGTAAAATACAATTGGGAGAAGATCACTTTATACATTCTTACAGCGCTTGCATTGTATTTGCTCAGTGCCAACCTGGATTTGCTATTTCAAATGGAGACCACTACCAGATTACTGATCAATACCATTTTGTTGCTGCCTTTTATATTGCTGATTTGGATATTGGAAAGAAAGATAAAAGGTTAGCAATAAATCTACTCGACTAAAAATTATAACTTTGAGCGCATGAAACGAACATGAATTTTTTTAATCAAAAACTTACACATGAGTATGATTAAAAAAATCATGTGAGCCTGCCTTGCCGGTAGGCAGGAGCGAAGCGGTTCCCCGCCTGCATGACTTTAGTCGGGCAGGCATTTGTGCAGAAATTTTTCTGCATTTTTGGAGCTTGAAGAAAAATTTTAAACAGATGAAAATAAAAATAGTAAATCAATCACATCACGCACTGCCTGAATACAAAACCTCGGGCTCGGCAGGAATGGATATTCGCGCTTTTTTAGATGCCCCTGTTGAACTGGCCCCATTAGAAAGAAAGCTGATCAAAACCGGGCTTTTTTTAGAATTGCCTGAGAACCATGAAGCACAAATTCGCCCCAGAAGTGGGCTGGCTTTTAAAAAGGGCATCACTGTATTGAACAGTCCAGGTACCATTGATGCTGATTATCGTGGTGAAGTGGGGATTATTCTGGTCAATTTATCCAATGAAAGCTTCACAATCAATGATGGAGAACGTATTGCTCAAATGGTGATAAAACCCGTGAACCAGTACAAATGGGAAGCAGTAGAGGTATTAGAAACCTCTGAAAGAGGTGCCGGAGGTTTTGGCTCCACAGGTAATAAATAAAATAAGCAAATAAAAAATAAGCAAATGAAGATAATCGTGCCCATGGCCGGAATCGGCAGTAGATTGAGACCACATACATTAACTATCCCCAAACCACTTGTTCCTGTTGGTGGAAAACCCATTGTTCAAAGATTGGTTGAAGATATTGCTGAAATGAGCGAAGAACCCATTGATGAAATTGCATTCATCATTGGTGATTTTGGCGAACAGGTGAAAAGAGACTTAAAAGAAATAGCTGCAAATCTCGGTGCAGAAGGAAAGGTTTATTACCAGGAAGAAGCATTGGGTACAGCCCATGCTATTCTTTGCGCTGATAAATCGCTGGAAGGCAATATTATTGTAGCTTTTGCCGACACACTCTTTCGTGCAGATTTCAAATTAGACAAAGAAAAAGATGGGGTTATTTATGTCAAGCAAATTGATGATCCTTCTGCTTTTGGTATCGTAAAACTTGATGAAAACAACCACATCACCGATTTTGTAGAAAAACCGGAAACTTTTATAACAGACCTGGCCATTATTGGTATCTACTATTTTAAAGATGGAAATTGGCTTAAAGAAGAGTTAAAATATCTTATAGATAACAATATCAAGGACAAAGGTGAGTTTCAACTGACCAATGCTTTGGAGAATATGAAGGAAAAAGGAGCTGCATTTGTGCCCGGAAAAGTCAATGAATGGCTTGACTGTGGAAATAAAGATGCAACGGTACACACCAATCAACGGATTTTAGAACTCGACAAAAACGATTTGGTAGCTTCAAGTGTTAAAAGTGAAAACTCCGTGATTATACCACCATGTTTTATAGGAGAAAATGTGCAACTTAAAAATTCCGTTGTAGGTCCGCATGTTTCCATAGGTGCCTATAGTATTGTGAAAAACAGCATTGTAAAAAACAGCATTATTCAAAAGCACTCAATAATTGAAAAAAAAATCTTTAAAGACTCAATGATTGGAAACAATGCCAAAATTGAAGGCACATATGACGATCTGAGTCTTGGAGACTTCAGCCAAAGCAAATGATAAATCAATCAAAATATACAATCTGGATTTTCTTTCTTATTCTGATTCCACTAATTGCATTTGGTGGCCGAAAGGATAAAAAGAAGAAAAAAAACAAAAAAGAACAGCAATTGTCAAAATCTGATAAGGTTGCTGTACAAAGTATGTACCTAGATGCTACTAAAGCCAAAATACTTGAAGATTTCCAAGAAGCTGTAAATAAATTCGAGAAAGTAGTTCGAATGGATCCCGGTAATTCAGCAGCTTTCTATGAATTGGCCTTGCTATTTTACAAATCAAAACAGTATGAAGAAGCACTCAAGTATATCAATGAAGCTGTAAAAACAGATGAAAGCAAAAACAAATGGTATCTGATATTACAGGGCGAAATCAATGCCCAAATGGGCAATAATAAAGCTGCAGCGGAAACCTACTCCAAACTACTGGAGCATTACCCCAAAGAGATAGACTATTATTTTGAATTGGCTTTTCAACAAATCAAATCAGAAGATTATAAAGCAGCATTAAAAACCTATGAAGCATTAGAAGATATAATAGGTTTTAATGAAAATATTGCCTTACAAAAACAGCGGCTTTATATCAAAATGGATGATTTAGAAAGTGCGATTGTGGAAATCAATCGCTTAATTGACATGGATCCTGAAAATCCCGAATACTATCATGCACTTGCGGATCTTTACAGAACCAACAAAATGCCCGAAAAAGAAGTAGAGGTCTATAAAAAAATCATGGAATTAGACTCTGACAACCCCTTTGCTCTTTTTAATCTTGCAGAAATCAAACGTAAAGAGGGAGACCGGGAAGCCTATATGGAATACCTAAAAAAAGCTTTCCGAAATGAAGAAGTTGGTGAAGACACAAAAATCAGGGTGCTATTTCCTTATCTCACCAACCCCGAAACCGATACACTGGAACGAAAAGAAGCAATGGAGCTTGTAGAAATAGCTGCTGAAGTACACCCTCAAAGCGCCAAAGTATTTGCCCTTTATGGTGATTTTTATTACCAGGATAATAAATTAGACAAAGCACGTGAAAAATATACAAGAGCTTTAGAAAACGACAACAGCGTATTTGAAGTATGGCAACAATTATTCTTTATCTTATCAGATCAGCAAGATTATAATGAATTGCTCGAACGCACTGATAATGCCCTGGAATTATTTCCCAATCAGGCCATCATATATTTCTTCAATGGAATGGCGCTGAATCAGCAAAAAAAACATCAGGAAGCTGTTGATATTTTAGAAGCCGGAAAAGACCTTGTAGTCAACAACAAGGCATTAAAATCACAAATGCTGGCTACTTTAGGCGATGCCTACAATAGCCTTGAGAAATATCCAAAATCTGATGAAGCTTTTGAAGCAGCCCTGGAGCTTGATCCGGAGAATTCCTATGTCATGAACAACTACAGCTATTATCTCTCATTAAGAGGAGAAAATCTGGAGCGCGCAAAAGAGCTGTCTAAAAAATCGAATGAACTGGAGCCCAATACTGTTTCATTTCAAGATACTTACGGTTGGATTCTATACAAAATGAAAGAATTCAATGAAGCAGAAAAATGGATTAAAAAAGCCCTTGATAATGGCGGGGAGGACAATGCTGTAATACTGGAACACTATGGAGATATTCTGTATAAACTCGGTAAAGAAGAAGAAGCACTTCAATATTGGAAGAAAGCTGCAATGAATGGCTCTGAATCAGACCTGATCAATAAGAAAATTGCCGACAAAAAGCTTTATGAATAGGGGTGTATTCTTTCTTGTTGTAGTGCTGCTATTTATTTTCTCCTGCCGCAGCAGTAAAGATATTAGCAAAGAAATAAAAATTGAAAAGCTAAGTCCGAAAGCGCTTCAAGAAGCATTACAGCAAAATGATTACGATTATCAAAGCTTCAGTGCCCGCCTTAAGATCCGCTACAAAACCAAAGAAAAATCACAAAGTTTCACTGCCAATTTGCGCATGATCAAAGACAGTATAATCTGGGCAAATTTCACCTCACTAATGGGCATTGAAGTAGGAAGAGTATTGATTAGAAAAGATTCCGTATTCCTGCTCGACCGAATGGACAAAGTCTATTACGAACGCGATTATGAATTTATTGAAGAATACTTGCCATATCGACTTTCACTAAAGCAAGTTCAGGATATACTTCTTGGCAAGTTCAGTTTTGAAATACAGGATAAAGCCAAAAGTAAAGTCCGCAACAAACAGCACATGCTTATTTTTCAGCAAGATGATTTCTCAGTGGAAATTCAAATTGAACCTAAGCACTTTCGCCTCAGCGAAGTTTTTTTAGAGGATAATCTCGTAAAAAGATATGCAAGATTTATTTTTGATGATTATGTAACCAGTGATTCCATAGACTTTTCTTCGGAGCGAAACATTTTTTTCAGCGGTGACAAACCATTGGAAACAGAAATAAAATTTTCACGCATAAAATGGAATGAACCCGTGGATTTCCCTTTCTTTGTAGGCAGTAAATATGAAAAAAAATAAGTTTTTCTTTTTAGCTATTGCAATATTGCTTTTTTGCCTGCCAATATACGGGCAGCAGCGCTCTGCACTTGAAAAAGAAAGAAAACAATTGCTCAAGGAAATCGACCTTACCAAACAACTGCTACAGGAAACAAGTGTCAGCAAAAAAAAATCCCTCAGTCAGCTCACAACATTAGAAAAACAAATAGAGCTGCGACAGGAAATAATCATCAATATCTCTAAAGAGCTGGCTTCGCTCAATGCTACAATTAAAGAAACAGAAACCGTTATCACCTCTCTTGAGCAAGACCTGGAAGAACTCAAGGAAAGCTATGCACAACTGCTGATATACGCCTACAAAAACCGTTCAGAGATAAACGAGCTGATTTTTATATTTTCTTCCAAAAATTTCAATGATGCATTCAACCGAATGAAATACCTGCAACGCTATGGAGAATTCAGAAAAACCCAGGCACAGCTTATAGAAAACACTAAAAAAACACTTTCAGGGAAACTCTCAGATCTGGAAAAGAAAAAAAATGAAAAACAGCGTTTGCTTAATGATCAAAAGCGACAAAAAGAAAAGCTAGACAATGAAAAAAGTGAAAAGGACAAACTCGTAAACGATTTGCTTTCGCAAGAAAGACAGCTAAAAAAAGACCTGAAGAAAAAGCAAAGCTCAGCTGAAAAGCTCAATAAAAAAATTGAAGAAATCATTCAAAGGGAAATAGAAATTGCACGGCAAAAAGCTGAAGCCGCAAAAAAAGAAAAGAAAGAAGGTAGCGATGCATTGAGAGATACACCGGAATCTGCAAAACTTTCAGCAGATTTCGCTTCTAATATGGGCAAACTGCCCTGGCCCGTTCAAAAAGGCATTATTTCCAGTCGTTTCGGAAAGCATGTACATCCCATTCTGAAAGTCGAAACATTTAACAATGGCATTGATATCAAAACAAACCAAAATGCTGAAGTAAGAGCTGTATTTGATGGAGAAGTTGTGAGCGTGGTCTATAATCCCGGATTTCAAAGAGCAATAATAATCAGGCATGGAGAATATTTTACCGTGTATTCAAACCTGAAAGATGTGCTCTTGAAAACAGGCGATGCTGTTAAAGCCAAACAAACCATAGGCGCAGTTTACACCGATGAGGAAGAAAACAAAACCGAAGTGCACTTGGAAGTATGGAAAGGAACGAAAAAATTAAATCCTGCCTTATGGATATACAATCAATAATGGTAACTTTGTAAATTCTAAAACTTAAGATTATGCTTCCAGGAGGTTGGGAATGGATTATTATTATTTTCGCGATTTTACTGCTTTTTGGCGGTAGAAAAATCCCTGAATTGATGAAAGGTATTGGCAAAGGCATACGCGAATTCAATGCTGCCAAAGCTAATATAAGAACTGAGATTGAGGATGGAATAAAAGAAGAGGATTCCAAGAAAGAAAAACAATCCAAAGAAGAAAAAGTCAATTAACCCACTGATTTAAACAAGCTCTTTTGAAAGAATATACCCGTCTGTCTGATATTCAACAGGAGCTCAATGCCGGCAACACAACTTGTGTTGGCCTGGTAGAAGCATACCTGAAAAATATTGAAACCCGCAAAGATTTAAATGCTTTTCTTGAAGTTTATTCTGATGAAGCTTTAACCAGGGCAAAAGTCATTGATCAGAAATTACAATCCGGCAATGCAGGGAAACTGACAGGCATGGTAATTGGCATAAAAGATATCTTATGCCTTAAAGACCATAAAGTTGGTGCTTCTTCAAAAATTCTGGAAGGATTCAATTCCTTATATACTGCCACTGCTGTTCAAAGACTCATCGATGAAGACGCTATAATCATAGGCCGTCTAAATTGCGATGAATTCGCTATGGGCTCAAGCAATGAAAACTCTGCATACGGAAATGTAAAAAATGCACTGAACCCCGATTATGTCCCTGGTGGATCTTCTGGCGGTTCGGCAGTAGCAGTTCAGGCCGGGCTTTGCCATGCATCTCTCGGTACAGATACCGGAGGCTCTATTCGGCAACCGGCATCCTTCACAGGTGTGTTCGGATTAAAACCTACATACGGCAGAGTGTCCCGCTATGGACTTATTGCCTATGCTTCTTCATTCGATCAAATTGGCCCTTTTACCAAAAGTGCTGAAGATGCTGCATTGCTTCTCGAAATTATGAGCGGTGCTGACGAATACGACAGTACTTGCTCGGATGAAGCTGTAAAAAGCTATCAGCTTGATGCTCAAAAGAAATATAAAATTGCGTATTTGCCCGCTACACTTGAACACGAAGGACTTGATCCGGAAATTAAATCAAAAATCCTGTCTGCAATTGAAAAACTCAAAGCCGAAGGGCATGAAGTAAAAGCAATTGAATTTCCATACCTCGATTATCTTGTACCCTCCTATTATGTGTTGACAACTGCCGAAGCATCTTCAAACCTTGCCCGCTTTGATGGCGTACGCTATGGAAAGCGTTCGGAAAATGCCGAAAGCATGGACGATGTTTATTACAATACACGCTCTGAAAATTTTGGGCCAGAAGTAAAACGCAGAATTATGCTCGGCACCTTTGTGCTAAGTGCAGGATATTACGATGCTTATTATGGGAAAGCACAAAAAGTAAGACGTCTACTTGTTGAAAGCAGCAGGGCTATGCTCGAGGATTATGATTTTATTCTGACTCCCACCACACCTACAACAGCTTTCAAGATTGGCGAAAAATCCGATGACCCCATAGCAATGTACCTTGCCGATATTTTCACTGTCCAGGCCAATCTGGCAGGATTACCTGCTGTTTCAGTTCCTTTGTTTGAGCATTCCAATGGCTTCCCTTTTGGATTGCAACTGATGAGTGATAAATTTGAAGAAGCTAAATTGTTGTCTTTTTCAAAAACACTGTTGGAAAACAAGACACTTTTTAACTGAACGGAATCGTTATAAACATTAGCACGTGAACAAAGCCTAAAAGCTTTTTTCATAGTCTTGGTAACTTTATTCCTTCAAATGAGTAAATATAAATTTCTAGCAGTTGAATAAATTTTACTGAAGTAAATATATACTGATAAAAATGCGTCTAAAATCTATTGCCATATTTTTGCATGTCATCTTCTTCTCCTTTTTCCTAAAGGCAGAGAAAAATGATACTTCCTTTATTGACAAGGAATTCACTACTAAATTAGATAGCCTGAGTAATTGGCTCTACAGCACAAACCTTCAATTTGAATTAAAAGACTCATCTGTAGCTACTTTGCCTGCTGATTCATTTAGGTATCTGCTCAATGATTCGCTGATTATAACAGACCTCAGCAAAATACCAACTCCCATAAATTTAGCATACAATCGCTATGTAAAAAGATATATTGAACTCTATGCCTTAGAACGCAGAGAACAAGTAGAGCGAATGTTAGGTATGAGTGCCTGGTATTTTCCCATGTTTGAAACCGCACTCGACAGAAAAGGCATGCCGATAGAACTAAAATATTTACCCATAGTTGAATCAGCCCTCAACCCTAATGCTGTATCGTTTGCAGGCGCCAGTGGCCTTTGGCAAATTATGTATTATACTGGCAAATCTCTCGGACTCAATGTCAATTCCTATATTGATGAACGCAGAGATCCGGCAAAATCTACAGAAGCTGCCCTGAATTATTTAAACAGGCTTTATAATGTATATGGCGACTGGCTCCTTGTAATAGCAGCATACAATTGTGGCCCCGGAAATGTCAACAAAGCCATACGAAGATCAGGAGGACACAAAAATTTCTGGAGTATAAGAAAGTATTTACCGCGCGAAACGAGGGGGTATGTTCCTGCATTTCTTGGAGCCATGTATGTAATGGAACACTACGAAAAGTTTGGGCTTAAAGCTATTCATCCACAATTTGACTATTACAGCACCGATACTGTAATGATAAAAAACAATCTTGATTTAAAAATTGCAGCCGACAGTTTAGGTATAGATTTTAAAGTAATTGCAGGACTTAATCCAGGCCTGAAAAAATTCTTTATCCCAGAAAGCGAAACAGCATATCCCTTAACACTTCCAATTAATAAAATTGTGCTTTTTGAAGAAAAACGGGACTCTATTTTTGCAGCATACGAAAACACAAAAGAAAGTATTACTGAAAGTATTGCACAACTCGACAAAAGCGAATTTCCATACAAGGATGAAAATATGGCAAGATTAAGCTACCATGTAAAGCCGGGCGATAACCTGGGCTACATTGCTGAATGGTACAATTGTAGTGCTCAAGATATTCGCAAGTGGAACAACATCAATGGAAATATCATTAAAACCGGACAGCGTTTGGATATTTTTGTCCCCAAGAACAAACTTGGAGATTATGCAGATATTAACTCCTTGAGTTTTGAAGCTAAAAGACAGGGAAAAACCACTTCAAGCACTAAATTATTAGCTGATGAAGATTGTCAATGCATTTATCACGAAGTTAAATCAGGCGATACACTTTGGGATATCTCCAGGCTTTATCCGGATGTAAGTATAGAACATTTGAAAATTTGGAATCAGCTCAGCGAAAACCAACACTTAAAACCCGGCATGAAACTTAAAATCAGAACTTAGATGCGCTGCAATAGCCTCCTGCTCTTTATTTTAACACTCCTCTTATTTAGCCTCTTCAGTGCTTGTGATGCAAACAATTCCAAAAGTCAAAGAACAATACTTCCCGACTCAAATGGTGCTGTAGACGAAATTCTTATAGTTGCAGATCCCCTGCATCTTGAAGACAGTACTCGGAAAATCTTAAGCAATGTATTTTCCGGCCCTTATGACGTGTTGCCTCAATATGAACCCAGACTTATCAGTCGTTTTATTTCCTACAATAAAATGACCGATTTGCTGTCGAGATTTCGAACAATCGTTATTGTTGCCGATCTCGAAAAAAAAGGCAAGGCACGGGATTTCACCCTTGAAAATGTTCCACAGCAAATAATTGATAGTGGGGAGCGCAATTTTTATATCAAAAAAAATGCATGGGCTGAACCACAACTTATTATTTGTCTTTTTGCCAATGACCAGCATAACCTGTGGAAAGCCATCCAATCCCAAGGCGATTATCTTTGTGAAGTCATTCAAAAATACCAGGAACCGTTTCTTAAAAAAATCCTCTTTGCCAAAGGACACAATTATGAGCTAGAGAAAACCTTAAGAGAAAAATATCATATCAAAATGGAAATTCCTGAAGAGTATATTCTGGCTCAGGAAGAAGATGATTTTCTATGGATAAGGAGAGAAACCACTGTTTCAAGCGAAAACATTATGCTCTATTTTGAACCCTATGCATTCGAAAAGGATATTGAAAATTATGGCATTCCCTGGCGCAACAAACTGGGTAAAAAGTACATTTCTACCCAAATCGACAGCACATACATGACAACCGACAGCATACTTCCAGTAATGGCATCAATTAAGAAAATAAATGGTACGGAAATAATAGAAAACCGGGGACTCTGGAAAGTACAGAATGATTTTATGGGTGGTCCTTTTTTAAATTATCTTATCCCTGATAAACAAAGAAAGCGACTGATTATGATGGATGCTTTTATTCACGCACCTGGTGAGAAAAAACGCATATTTATGCGCAAAGCTGAAGTGATTTTCAACAGCATAAACTTGCAGAACTAACCCAGATTAATCTTTAAATGCACTATCCCGTTCGCGTGTGACCCTTACTTCTATTGCAAGCTCTGTATCCAATGCTTTGCTATAATTATCATCCGATTTTAGCGTATAGGTTTTTGTCTTTTCGCGGTGAATTTCAAATTCTCCCTCAACATGATCATCAACATCGAGGTATAGCAGGTCTTTTTCTTTCAAGTCCCAATAACCCTCTTTGGCGTATATAAGTGAATCGCGAAGATAATTGCGTGCTTCGGCAGTACCATCTTCATAAAAATCAATTATATATGCGCTTTCATCGGGATAATCCCTGAAATTTGGCAAAAGCAGGTGCATTAGATTCCCCTCATTTCCGGGAGTATTAATCTTGTGAACCGTCCACTTGTCCTTTCGGATTTTGTTCTCTGTAATTTTTTTACAACTTGATGCCAGTATCAACAATAGTATGCCGGCCAATAATTTCATTTTTCCCATAACACTAAAATAAAAAAAATTACAAATCCCCCATCTGTGGCCGCACCACAATTTCTTCCACTACAGTCTGTTTTGACAGATTAAAACAATTCCACACCAATTGGGCAATATCATCCGCAGGTATCAGTCGGTCTTCAGAATAATCCTCCCCCTCCCAACTAGCAGTAAGAGTAGCTCCCGGAATTACAGCAGTCACTTTTATTCCAAAATGCATAAGTTCAGCTCTCAAAGCTTTATTCAACCCCGTCATTGCAAATTTAGAAACCCCATAAGCTCCGGTATTTTTACAAATTTCCTTACCTGCAATTGAAGAAATATTAAAGATGTGACCTGATTTTAGTTTTTTCATTCCAGGAATAAAAGCACGACTCAGATGATAAGCACTGTATAAATTGGTATTTATCATTTTTTCCAGAACACCGTCTTCCTCTTCATGCAATAATCCCGCACGATAGATTCCTGCATTATTTACTACAACATCAATTTTGTCCCATTCTTTTTTAACTGTAGCTGCAAAATCCAGAAGCTCTTGTTTAATGGAAACATCCGCTACTTTTACCAGCACTTCAACACCATATTCATCTTCAAGATGAGTTTTTAGCTTATTCAAATCCATAGCATTTCTGGAACAAAGAGCTACATCAAAACCATTGGCAGCAAATATTTCCACAATGCTTCTTCCAATACCTTTTGTACCTCCACTAACTACAATTCTCATAAGTGCTGCTTTCTAAATTTAAAATGCTAAAATTAAAAACTAAATTTGAGTCAGGAATTAAGCTATGAATTTCTTTTATCATTTCGGAAAATATATTCTGCTGCTCACAAGCACATTTGTCAAGCCTGAGAAATTCAGCATGTATTGGAAAGAATCCATGCGACAGATGAAATTGATCGGTGTGGGTTCATTTGGGATCATCTCTGTTATGGCTCTTTTTATTGGAGCTGTTACAGCCATTCAGTTTGCTTATCAGTTAGAAGACAATATCATTCCTATGTGGTGGATTGGTTTGATCGTAAGAAACTCTATGATACTAGAGCTTGCCCCTACTCTATCCTGCCTTTTACTCGCAGGAAAAGTAGGATCCAACATTTCCTCTGAACTGGGCACTATGCGTATTTCAGAACAAATTGATGCACTGGAGATTATGGGTGTCAGCACTGCGGGCTATCTTGTTGGCCCCAAAGTATTGGCATCTCTCGTAGTCGTTCCTTTATTGGTTGTTTCAGCAGTATTCTTTGGGGTTTATGGTGGTATGGTAGCCGGAACACTTTCAGGAATTTACAGTCAGGAGGAGTTTATTCGCGGCATGCAAGAGCCCTTAGACAATTATGACATCTTCATTATGTATATAAAAGCAGTAATTTTTGCATTTATTATCACATCTATTTCCTGTTACCAGGGATTTTATGCAAGCGGGGGTGCGCTGGATATTGGCGCATCAAGTACCAAAGCAGTTGTTTACAGTAGTATAAGTCTTATTATCGCTAATTTTTTAATCGCTTACCTTTTCCTATGATAGAATTGAGAGATGTACATAAATCATTTGGTGAAGAACATGTGTTAAAAGGCATTTCCACTTCTTTTGAGCCTGGGAAAACCAATCTTGTAATTGGCAGAAGTGGTTCTGGAAAATCTGTTTTAATGAAATGTGAAGTAGGTCTTATACCGCTTGATTCTGGTGAAATTTTGTATAATGATCGCAGCTTCCAAAAAATGAACAGAAAAGAACAAAAAGCCATCCGTATGGAAATAGGCATGCTTTTTCAGGGCAATGCACTTTTTGATTCTATGACTGTGGAAGAAAACATACGCTTCCCATTGGATATGTTTTCCAATATGACAAAAAAAGAAAAAATTGATCGTGTGAATTTTTGCCTGGAACGTGTAAACCTTGAAGGCAGTAATCACAAAGCACCTTCAGAAATCAGTGGTGGAATGAAAAAAAGGGTGGCACTTGCCCGCGCTATTGTTCAACAACCAAAATACCTGTTCTGTGATGAACCCAATTCAGGATTAGATCCTAAAACAGCAATTGTAATTGACCACCTGATACGGGATATTACTATTGATCAAAATATTACTACAGTAGTAAACACCCATGATATGAACTCTGTAATGGGCATTGGTGATAAAGTCTTATTTCTCCATCAAGGAAGAAAACACTGGGAAGGCAGTAATAAAGAAATTCTAAAAACAGACAATCCCGAATTGTACGATTTTGTTTTTGCTTCTGAGTTTTTGAAAAAACTAAAGGAAGAAAAAGCTTCTTAAGCCTGATTAGTTTTAACGGCATCTACTTTCTTTTTTGAGGGCTTCATATATTCTCGTATTTTAGCGCAACTGAAATTTTAACAAACCATCTATAACAGACTATGAGTGTATTAGTGAATAAAAATTCGAAAGTAATAGTGCAGGGGTTTACCGGTAAAGAAGGTTCTTTCCATGCAGAACAAATGATTGAATATGGCACCAATGTAGTTGGTGGAGTAACCCCTGGAAAGGGCGGGTCAAAGCATTTGGACAAGCCGGTTTTCAATACCGTTTCAGAAGCTGTGAAAGAAGCCGGAGCAGATGTTTCTGTAATTTTTGTTCCGCCCCCCTTTGCAGCAGATGCCATTATGGAAGCTGCCGAGGCAGGAATTAAAGTGATCATTTGTATTACTGAAGGCATTCCTGTACAAGATATGGTAAAAGTAAAATCTTACCTCAGTGATAAAGATTGCCGACTGGTAGGCCCGAATTGTCCCGGAGTGATTACTCCCGGTGAAGCAAAAGTGGGTATTATGCCCGGTTTTATTCACAATCCCGGAAAAATCGGAATTGTTTCCAGGTCGGGGACTTTGACTTATGAGGCGGTTGACCAGGTTACCAAAGCCGGATTGGGACAATCCACTTGTATCGGAATTGGTGGAGACCCAATTATTGGCACTACTACCAAAGAAGCTGTGGAATTGTTGATGAACGACCCCGAAACTGATGGCATTATTATGATCGGTGAAATTGGTGGCGGAATGGAAGCCGAGGCTGCACGCTATGTGAGAGACCACGGAACTAAACCCGTTGTAGGTTTCATTGCCGGACAAACCGCTCCAGAAGGTAGGACCATGGGACATGCCGGAGCCATTGTTGGTGGAAAAGACGATACGGCCAAAGCCAAAATGGAAATAATGAAAGAATGCGGGATTCATGTAGTTGAATCTCCTGCATATATTGGTACTACTATGGTTGAAGCTTTAAAAGGAGCTTCGGTATAAAGCAAATTATGGCATTGTTAAAAGGCAAAACTGCATTAATTACCGGAGCGAGCAGGGGGATAGGATATCACATAGCCAAATGCTTTGCCGCAGAAGGTGCTGATATTGCTTTTACTTATCTTAATTCTGTTGAAAAGGCAAAAGCGCTGGAAAATGAGCTTTCTCAATCCGGCATAAAAGCCAGGGCATTTCGGTCTGATGCAGCCTCGTTTAATGAGAGTGAACAACTTCTTAATGAAGTACTTTCTGAATTTGAAACCATAGATATTCTTGTGAACAATGCAGGCATCACAAAAGACAATTTGATATTGCGCATGAACGAACAAGATTGGGATGCAGTGCTCAATGCCAATTTGAAATCCGTTTTCAACCTCACAAAAGTCTGTTCGCGCAATTTTCTGAAACAGAGAAAAGGCTCAATTATCAATATTTCTTCTGTAGTTGGCATCAGTGGAAATGCAGGGCAAAGTAATTATGCCGCTTCAAAAGCCGGAATTATCGGTTTTTCAAAATCTATAGCTGATGAATTGGGTGCGCGAAATATCCGATGCAATGTTATTGCTCCGGGCTTTATCCAAACTGAAATGACCGGTGAACTGGATGAAAATACAAAAGCACAATTTTTGAAAAATATACCGTTAAACAGAGCAGGTAGTGGTGCTGAAGTAGCCAATACTGCTTTGTTTCTGGCATCTGATCTTTCTTCTTATGTTAATGGCCAGGTTATCAGCGTATGCGGTGGCCTGTCCCGCTAAATTTATAGCAATTGAAATTTGAAATATTTTACGAATATCCGCTGTGGTTTATTCCTTTGTGTTTGCTTCTTGGAGCAGCTGTAGCAGGTATTTTATATTTCAAAAATGAAATAGTAGATGCCCCGGAAAAAGAGCATAGAAGATGGAAAAAAGTATTGGCTATTACACGCTTTATACTGGTTTCAATAATTGCATGGCTATTGCTTTCCCCTTTTTTCAAAAGTACGGTAACCGAAAGTGAAGCCCCGGTGATCCTACTTTTACAGGACAATACGCTTTCCTTACAAAACAGTTTTTCAGAAGAAGAGAAAAATCAATATCTCGAAGCATTGCAGCAACTTAAAGAAAAGCTGCAAGATAATTATGAGGTGATTCTAAAAGGTTTTGATGCTAAACTTACAGATAAAGACAGTATTAATTTCACTGGTAAACTGACCAACATCTCTGGTAGCCTTGAAGAAGGTATTGATCTATACAAATCCAGAAACCTATCTGCCATTATTCTTGCATCTGATGGGATATACAACAATGGCATCAATCCAATTTATAAGCCTAAATTGCTCAACTATCCAATCTACAGCATAGCACTGGGAGATACAACTCCTAAGAAAGACTTGCTAGTAGAGCGTGTACTGTACAATAAAATCGTTTATCTCGATGATCGCTTTCAGATAAGTGCGAGCATTCAAAACAAAAAACTCGAAAGTAGTACTCAAGTCGTTTTACAAAGAATTGACGGTAATAATATAAAAGAATTAGCAAGCAAAGACATCAATTTTAGCAAAAGTGATGCATTTATTGAAAACAATTTTACGATTAGTGCTGATCGCCCCGGAGTACAGCATTATAGAATAGTAGCAAAACCGGTAGAAGGGGAATTTACGACTAAAAACAACAGCAAAGACTTTTTTGTGAATGTGCTGGACAATAGGCAAAAAATCCTCATTGCAGCATTAAGCCCCCACCCGGATATTGCCGCAATAAAAACTATGGCTGAGCAAAATAAGAATTATGAAGTTGATGTGGTAATGCTCAGCCACAATCAAAGTTTCAATGCAGAAGAATACAATACCGTTGTTTTTCATCAAATTCCCGGCACTGGCAATAAAGGCATGCATTGGATAGATGCTGCAAAAAAGGCCAATATGCCCGTTTGGTACATTGCCGGCACTCAAACAGATTTTAATAAACTGAATGAAATTCAAAACCTGGCAAAAATCAATCAAAGCAGAAATTCCTGGAATGAAGTTTCAGCAAATACCAATGAAGATTTTCAATTTTTCTCACTTTCGGAAAAATCTCGGCAAATGTACCGAAAGCTGCCACCTTTGAAAGCACCTTTTGGAAAATACGAAACAGCAAAAACCTCAAGAGTACTTTTTTCTCAAAATGTAGGCAGTGTAGCAACTGATTATCCGCTGTGGCTTTTTCAAAATCAAAGTGGTAGAAAGTCCGCGCTTACACTCGGAGATGGAATTTGGCGATGGAATTTGTACAATTATTTGCAAAACAATAACCACGATGCCTTTAAAGAGCTGATTAGCAAGACACTGCAATATCTTTCGGTAAAAGACGATAAGCGCAAATTCAGAATTATTCAGGAAAAGGACATATATGCTGACAATGAAGTAATACGTCTTGAAGCTGAATTGTACAATGATAGTTATCAATTGATCAATGATCCGGATGTAGAAATCACCATTCAAAATGCTGAAGGCAAAGAATATCCCTTTGTTTTTAACAGAAGTGGAAATGCATATGAACTGCAAGTTCCAGGCTTTGGAGAAGGCAATTATGAATATATAGCCCGCACACAATGGGCTGGGAAAAACCATAGTTATTCAGGGAAATTCAGTATTCAGCCCACCCAACTGGAGGCTTTCAGAACCGAAGCCGACCACCGCCTGCTCTATCAAATGTCGGAAGAATCGAAGGGCGGTTTTTATACAAGTGCCCAATTGGATATGCTTGCACAAAACATAGCAGAAAACAGTCAGATTCGCCCAAGTACCTACGAAGTTGAAGAAAACCAGGCAGTGCTGAATTTCAAATGGATATTCTTCCTGCTGCTCTTTTTGCTTAGTTTTGAATGGAGTATTAGAAAGTACCTCGGGTCATACTAATCCCAAGGCTGAATTTGAACTTATAAAAAATTACTCCAGATTTAGATATATTTTCATTTGCTTTATTACTTTAGTAGGTAAAACTCACCGCAAATGATTGCACGCATTTTCATGTGGTTCTGCCGGCTCTATTTCGTTAAAACCGGTTGGCAACTCAAAGGAGCTATACCCTATGATCTGAAAAAGTATATTGTTATAGCAGCCCCCCATACTAGCGCCTGGGACATTCCTATAGGTGCAGGAGCCAGAAGTATTCTTGGCCTGGATATTAAATTTATGGCCAAGAAAGAAGTTTTTAGATTTCCATTCGAAAAATTTATACGGCAAATTGGTGGCATCCCCGTTGATCGTTCAAAACACAGCAATCTTGTAGATACAATTGCAGACATTTACCGAACCAATAATGAGTTTGCGCTTGCCATAGCTCCAGAAGGCACAAGAGCCTATGTAAAAAAATGGAAATCGGGCTTTTATTACATCGCAAAGAAGGCAGATATTCCTATTATTTGCGGAGCACTCGACTATTCAAAAAAAGAGGTTGTGTTCAAAGAACCTTTCTATACTCAAGATAAAAGCTGGGAAGAAACCGAAGCAGAACTCATGGAATGGTATAAGCAATTTAAAGGAAAGCATCCCGAAAAGGGCGTTTATTGATTTTCTTGAAAACGTAACATTTAAGCATTCCTTTCGTAATAAAAAACAATTGCTATTCAATCTTAAATATTCAGCTATGAAGAAATTTTTAAAACCCAGATCATTTTTAGTACTGACTTTAGCACTTTCATTTGTAATGATGAGAGAAACCTTTGGACAAATACCTTTTTAGTTTATAAAGGCATATGAAAATTAAATGCTCCATATACATCTGCTTAAAGAACAAGCCCATTCTCAAAAAACCAGCTAAGCAAAGCAAGAAAAACCAATAAGAGAATTAGAGAAAATCCTACAGGAAAATCCAATGTATCGCTCTTTACAATTTTCAATCCGGATATTTTAGGAATACTTCGCAGCCAAATCACAAAAACTACAATTACAGCACTGATAAAAGTCACCAGGCTTTCAATAAAATCTTTATCCGCTCTTAATACCAATATAATAACCGAACCTATAAATACTGGCAAAACCACATTGTAAAACACAAAAGCACGTTTTCCGTAAAGGTTATTTATCCGTTTATATGAACTTGACAGTTCCAAAAAACTTCTTGAAACAAAGAAAGCATAAAGTGCACTAAAGCCAACCCCCAATAATGTAACCGGTGCCATTAGAGGTTTTCCAAACCAATACCAGGAAGCAATTACTGAAAAACCATAATAAAATGGGGAATTGTATGAGCCCGTACCTAAAACGACAACAATCACATAGCTCAAAAAAAGCACAATACAATTAAAAGAAAACCACAAAGTAACAGGCTTAAAGATGCTGCTGGTTTTTTTTAATAAACTATGCAAATGCCATGATATCAGCCCGACAAACAAAACAAATAATGGCCCGCTACTGTAAAAAACAAAGACTCTCAACTTAGACCAATGCTCCCAATCCATAGGGAGATTGCTCACTTCAAAATATTTAAGTACAGGATCATAACCCATTATTTTTGCAGCATAAGCAGAAACAGCATGGTTTAAAAATACGGCTGTATAAAAAGTGAGAATAAAAAAACAAGTTGAAGTAACTGTACGTCTAAAAATTAAGCGCCCAGACTCCGGATTCAGTTTATTAATATCCTTGTAGTAATCTATTTTATCAGCCATTTGCTTCTATTTCACTGCAAGCTGGGAGCTTTTAACGCATATAAAATAATAAATAAACAGACTACTACAACATCTTAGTAGCTGTAAACGTATATTAAGCAATATAAACAGTCTTTTGATTCACAAACTCTACAATGCCTGCTTTAGAAAGCTCTCTTCCATATCCGGAATTTTTTATCCCTCCAAAAGGTAAGCGCGGATCTGACTTTACAAGCTCATTGAAAAATACAGCACCTTCATCCATTTGATCAATGAGGCGTTTTATACGCGACTTATCATTTGTGCATATGCTTACCCCAAGTCCAAAATTGCTTTCATTACTCAATTTCACGGCCTCTTCTTCAGTAGAAAATTTACTAAAAGCCGCTACAGGGCCAAAAAGCTCCTCATCAAATGCAGGCATACCGGGTTTAATTTTCTCTAATATAGTAGGTTCAAATTTTGCCCCATTTCGATTTCCCCCTAATGTCAATTGTGCTCCTTTCTTAACGGACTCCTGCAATTGTTTCTCCAACTCTTCAGCGAGTTTTACGGAAGCCATAGGGCCAATTTTTGTATCGGTCTCTTCAGGATTTCCAAACTTTAGCTTTTCTAATTTTTCGATAAATGATGTTTTAAAAGCTTCATAGACCTGCTCCTGAACCAAAAACCGTTTTCCGGCTATACAACTCTGCCCGGTATTCTGATAACGCGCCCAGACAGCCTTCTCTGCAGCCATTTCAATATCTGCGTCTTCAAACACTATAAATGCATTGCTGCCCCCCAGCTCGAGCAAAGTCTTTTTGATTTTAGCTCCCGCCTGACTTGCTACTTTAGCGCCAGCAAATTCACTACCTGTCAAACTCACTGCCTTCACCACAGGATTTTCTATTACTGATTGCACAGCAGAAGAGGGAATAATTAATGATTGGGCTACACCTTCTGGAAAGTCCGCTTCGAGAAAAAGCTTTTCTATGGCTTTGGCACACTGCATTACAGAAGATGCATGTTTGAGTAAAACTGTATTGCCTGCCATGACAGAAGGAGCTGCAAAACGAAAAAACTGCCAGAAAGGGAAATTCCATGGCATTATTCCCAAAAGTACCCCAAGTGGATTGTGCCGCACAAAACTTTTCTGTGCATCTGTTTGAATTATTTCATCGGACAAAAAAGCAGCAGCATTTTTTGCATAATAGCGACAAACCCAGGCACATTTTTCAATTTCTGCTTCTGCCTGTTTAATTGGTTTACCCATTTCACGAGTCATCAAAATTGCCAATTCAGCCTTTTGCGCTTCTAATTTTTGTGCAAGAGCTTCCAGTTTTTCAGCTCTCTTTTCAAAGGATAGCTTTCTCCATTTACTGAAGGCGACCTCAGCTTTTATTATTTTATTATTGACGATTGAGTCAGAATCTGCCCTGTGTTCAAATATTACTTCCCCATTCCAGGGATTGATACTTTTCATAATTACATGCTTTTGCCTATAAATTAGTAAAAATATGCCTATTATTACCAGTTGATTTTTTAAAATCAATACACATAAGGCACAATCCTGTATTTAACTCTGCTTATATACCGCTCCCACAAAGCACCATACTTTGCAGCACAACGCTTGTCGTCATCAATTTGCCTAGGTAGCAAGAGTACAACATAATACAGGGGATACAACCAGGGCCAGAGCATAGTTGGGAATCCGACACTTAGGGCAATACCTGTACCCATTAAAATTTCTCCAAGATAATTAATATGCCTGCTCGCCCCCCAAAACCCATTTACCAGTAATGTTTTGTTGCCGTCTGTGATAAATTCAGGTTTGAATCCCAGGAAAGATTTATAAGGATGTGTTTTAAAATAAAACTTCTGCATATTGGCACCACGTGCTATAGTCCATCCAGTCAAAAAAATTAGCCCATAAATGATCAGCAAGTAAACAGGTGTCCCCGGATTGGGCAAATGCACAGTTGACCACAATGCAATGGCATAAAAATAGGGGTAAAAAGTAAGGCATCCCCAGCCCAGTTTGAATCCTACTTTTTCTGCAAAAATATCATAGGTGTATAAATGTACTTTCTCAAAAGACAAATAATCCAGTACAAAGTAGCTCAGCATAGCAGCGCATAGTAAAACTCCGGGAGAAGCATCAGCTCCATACACAAGCCAATGATGAGCCGTGAAACTTAAAACATTTAATTCCAGCATCACTGCCCCAATCAGGTAAAGCCACATTTTAGCATCAATTTTTGCATTGAAATATTGTGGATTATCAATTCGCCCAAGAAAAAAATCAGCTGCAATTGATTTACCTGTAGAAGGATAAGGGAAAACCGAAAGCAAGGAATAGATCAATCCAAATGTGCATGCACCTGCCAGGCTATACCAACGGATGGTATAAAGCCAATCAAATGCCAACCACTCCATATATCCGAGCAAAAACCAGATGCCAACCATCGCAAATAATACCAACCTGCCATTGAGCCGGTATTTTAATTTTTCACCGCTTTTCTTGTCATTCACGTATCCAACGATCCATTTTCCAGGCAAAAAATAATGCAATGCTGTAATTAGAGCATAAATAACCCAGGGGGTGAAAAAACCTAGTATTTCTGTACTCATGATAATTTTTTTGTGTTTTTCTCCATAATTGAGACAGCCATTTTTCTCGGCAATAGCCTACCCATTAAAAAGCGTGCTATTTTATTGGTGAAGCCAGGTGTTACTCCCGGATCCTTGCCCAATGCACTCAGGGTTTCTTCTGCTACTTTTGCTGCATCCAGGGTGCCTGGGGCTTCTTTATCTTGCGCCTGTTGATAGCCGGGAGTTCTTATAGCACCAGCATTGGAAGCAATTACATCCACACCTGATTTTTTGAGCTCATTCCAAAGCCCTTCTGCCAAAATCGTATTAAATGCCTTTGAAGCAGCATAGGCAGCTATTTTAGGACTCCCCTGTGTTCCGGATAATGAGGACATTAAAACTATCCCCCCTTTTTTACGGTGAAGCATTCCTTTGGAGAATAACTTTGCCAACAATAAAGGAGCCTTGACATTTACGTCTACTACTTTTAAAAGGTGTTCCGAATCCATTTCAGAAAAATATCCAATTGGTGCATAGGCTGCATTGTAAACCAACAATCCCACTTCCTGGTCAAGGCTGTTTATAAAAGTCAAGACAGATTCATACTGTGAAAGGTCAAGCGACTCTGTTTGTACTTTTACAGCATACTTTTCAGAGATTTTTTGAGCCAGTGATTCCAACTTATCTTTTCTCCTGGCAACAAGAATTAAATTAAGTCCTCTTATTGCCAATGCTTCAGCAAAAGCAGCTCCCAAACCTTCCGATGCTCCGGCCACAAAAGCCCATGGACCGTATTTTGATTTAAAAGCCATATTTCAGCTAAAATAAGGGAAATCGAATACTACACACTATAGTAAAATAATTGAGTAAAAAAGAAACAATTATTTTTTTCGTTTTATCTTGAAATACAACTGCGTTTATTAAATATTTACTTGATGAAATTTTGGAAATACTTAAGCTTGCTGCTTGTTATAATTTTAGCCACTGTATTTGGGATCAACAAATATGTTGAGCTAAGTGTAAAGCAACAATTGTTCAGTTCAGTAGAGCAGATACCCAAAAATGAAGTAGGATTATTACTTGGCACTTCAAAATACGCATCTGGCGGGAAGGTTAATTTATTTTACCAGTACAGAATTGATGCTGCTGTTGAACTTTTTCTATCTGGAAAAATTGATTTTATTCTTGTAAGTGGAGATAATGCTACCAAAGAATATGATGAGCCAACTACCATCAAAAGGGATTTAATTGCTAGGGGCATACCAAAAGAAAGAATTATTCTTGATTATGCTGGTTTCAGAACACTGGATTCTGTAGTAAGAAGTCGGGAAATTTTCGGGCAGAACCAAATAACCATTATCTCTCAAAAATTCCACAATGAAAGGGCGGTGTTTATAGCCAATAAAAAAGAACTCAAGGCTATTGGATACAATGCCAAATCAGTAAATATAAAATATGGTTTTAAAACTTTGATAAGGGAAAAACTGGCCCGTGTAAAGATGGTTTCGGACCTGCTTTTGGGCAAAGAACCAAAGTTTTACGGAGAGAAGATATTGATTGGAGGTTAACAATTGCCTTCCTGAAAAACTGAATTAAACACCTTAATGGTATTCCTATTTTCCAAACTGTGGATTATCTGAAACCCTCTTGTTTATTGTTTTTTTACTCGGTCTTTGCCGTGAATAACGCTGATGGAGAAATTCAATATAATCATTTGCTTGTTTTAATGCCTTGGGGGGCAATTGCTCCAGTTTTGTGGTAATAACAGATATACTACTCATAGTTTTCGGTTTTATAGAATAAAGCTACTGAATTAACAATTTTATTGTACGAAAATTCAAAAGTTTAAAATTATTTTTTCTTGCCCTGAAAATACATACAGGAAAAGGAACAGAGCAATAAAACATGATTGAGTTATAAGCAGGAAACAAAGCAAATAAGAAGCAAGTAATTAAATAAAAAACCCAACACCTTGAAATACAAAGTATTGGGTTTGTTATAAGTGGAGCTGCAGAGATTCGAACTCTGGTCCGGCCAGGTCGCAAACATACCATCTACATGTGTAGTCACCTGTTGATTGTCGGGAATGCAAAGGTCAGTTGACCCACCTGATGCACTCCTTAAATTCTAAATTTCGCAAGACAGGCGAATTACTTCTGCCTCACTAGTCTGATATTGTCGATGCCCCATATCCTACCTACCAGACAAAGCTGGAAAGGGACAAAAGCTGTTTAGTACCTTGTACTACGCAGCCATGGCGTAATCTTGTTCGCCAACTAAAAAAATACTGCCTTAGGATTTACGAGTATATGACAGAATACTCGACACGCAAGTATATCTCCAAGTCCTGCCGTCAATTCCGGTCAGCCCCAATATGTCAAAGATCGATTGATAGAACGAAGCTTTTAAATTTGAAATTCATTCTCCAATTTGCGGCATTTCGACTTCGCTCAATGGGCAAATTGGAGCACAAAGCTCGTCTAATTCATTTTCATTTGCAAAACTGTATTTTAGCTGCTTTAGTTTCAGCAATGCATTTTCTAACAAAATTTATCATTTCAATATGCTCAAAATAGGTCTTATCAAGGAAGGAAAAACACCTGCGGATACCCGTGTCGCGCTTAATCCCAAACAAGCCAAAGCCGCTGTTGAAATGGGGTTTGACATTGCGGTGCAAAGTTCTGATAGCCGCTGCTTTAGTGATGAGGAATACAAAAATGAAGGATTGCCTATTGTACCCGACATGGACGATAGGGATATTTTAATTGGAATAAAAGAAGTGCCCATTGATAAATTAATTGCCAATAAAACCTATTTTTTCTTTAGCCACACGATTAAGGCACAGCCTTACAATCAAAAATTGCTACAAGCCGTGGCGGAGAAAAATATTCGCTTGATAGATTACGAAGTGCTAACGGATGAAAATGGTCAGCGCATCATTGCTTTTGGCCGCTGGGCGGGAATTGTAGGCGCACTGAATGGATTAAGGGCTTATGGATTGCGCACGCAATCATTCGAGATTAATCCGGTGAATAGTTTCAAGGATTATGAAGTAGTGAAAAAAGCCTTGGAAGGACTGAAATTCCCTGCATTTAAAATTGCCATTTCCGGTGGGGGAAGGGTGGCAAAGGGAGCCATGGAGATTTTAGATTTTTTAGGAATAAAAAAAGTGAGTCCCGAAGCATTTACAAGCGAGGAATTCAATGAAGCCGTATATGCACAGCTCGATTCAGAAGATTTATTTGAAAGAAAAGATGGAAATTCATTTGAGCTAAAAGATTTTTTCGCAAATCCGGAAAAGTATAAAAGTCGGTTCCATCAATATTATCCGCACAGCGATTTATTCATCAATGCCATTTATTGGGATCCAAAAGCTCCGGCATTTTTTACCAGGGAAGATATGCTGAAGGACAATTTCAGGATATCGACCATTGCGGATATTACCTGCGATATTGCGCCTGAAGCATCCGTGCCATCTACCATTCGCCCTTCCACTATCGATGCGCCATTTTATGGATTTGATCCCAAAACAAATGAAGAAAGGGACGCCTTTGACAAAGAAAACATTAGCGTAATGGCGGTTGACAATTTACCCAATGAGCTGCCAAGGGATGCCTCTACAGCTTTTGGTGAAAAAATGCTTCGTGAAATTTTGCCCGAACTCAAAAAAGCAGATAGTAAAATTTTAGACAGAGCTACAATAGTAAAAAAAGGCAAACTGAACACCCCCTTTCTCTATTTGAAAGACTATTTGGAATCTTAATCTTCCAATTAAGTAATGAATTTACAAACATCCAAACTTGAACTTTCTAATCTTGATTCCCCAACATTTCTCAATTGTTTGGCGCAAGATAATCTCAGGCTTTCTACTTACAAATAAGCTAAATAAACCCACTCATTACTTATTAACGGAAACTCCAAACCCTTCTTACCTTCTAATAGGAATTCAAATTAAGCCACATAAAACCATGCTTCGCATCTTTTCTCTTACTGAACAATATTTCTCCCATTGCTTTTTAGCTATTATTTGAATCATAGCAACACTTCATTCACTAAGCCTTATTTTCTATCTTTGCCAGCGATTTATGGCCAATCAAGCAGAAAACATACATCCTATTTTTGATCAAATCCTTCCGCGCTCAGCAAAGGAAGAATTGCTAAAGCAGCACAGCAAAGTGCTTTGGTTTACCGGACTCTCGGGGTCGGGAAAAAGTACAATTGCCAGGGGAGTAGAAAAAAAGCTGCACGAACTGGGTCATTTGGTGCAAATACTGGATGGAGACAATGTGCGCTCAGGAATCAACAACAATCTCGGTTTTTCAGACAAAGACCGCACAGAAAACATCAGGCGTATTGCCGAAGTATCTAAGTTGTTTGTAGATTGTGGCGTTGTTACGCTCAATTCTTTTGTGAGCCCTACTATTGGAATTAGAAATGCTGCGCGTTCTATTATTGGCGATAAAGATTTTATAGAAATATATGTCAATGCCCCTTTTGAAGTCTGCGAACAAAGAGATGTGAAAGGACTGTACAAAAAGGCAAGAGCAGGAGAAATAAAAAATTTTACGGGACTGAATGCGCCATTTGAGGCTCCTGAAAATCCCGATTTGGAAATCAAAACAAATGAAATGACAGCCGAAGCATCCGTAGATGCTGTGCTGCAATATATTTTACCTATTATAAAGAAGTGAATATCTTATGGATTATAATTTAAATCACCTTAAGGAGCTGGAATCCGAATCCATTTATGTGATCCGGGAAGTGGCTGCGGAATTCGAAAATCCTGTTTTGTTGTTTTCCGGAGGAAAGGACTCTATACTGGTAACACATTTGGCGAGAAAAGCTTTTTATCCCGGTAAAATTCCATTTCCCCTGATGCATATTGATACCGGGCATAATTTTCCCGAAACCATTGCCTTCAGAGATCAATTGATGGAAAAAATCGGGGCAAAATTAATAGTCGCCTCCGTTCAGGAATCTATTGACAGTGGAAAAGCCGTAGAGGAAAAAGGAATTAACGCCAGCAGAAATGCCTTGCAAACAGTCACATTGCTGGATGCTATAGAGAAACATAAATTTGATGCCGCATTGGGTGGCGCAAGACGCGATGAGGAAAAAGCAAGGGCCAAAGAGCGCTTTTTTTCACACCGGGATGAATTCGGCCAGTGGGATCCAAAGAACCAAAGACCTGAATTGTGGAACATCTTTAATGCTAAAAAACATGTAGGAGAGCATTTCCGTGTTTTCCCTATTTCCAACTGGACAGAGCTGGATGTTTGGCAATACATTGGCATGGAAAAAATTGAACTGCCATCGCTGTACTTCTCTCACAAGCGGCCAGCTTTTGAAAGAGATGGGGTGATCCTGGCCAAAACCGATTTTATAGAAACCCGCCCTGAAGAGGAAGTGAAAGAAATGACCCTTCGATTTAGAACAATAGGTGACGCCACTTGTACCGGTGCTGCGCTTTCTACGGCTTCCAATATTGACGAAATCATTCAGGAAGTAGCAGCTACCAGAATTACTGAACGCGGTGGAAGATCAGATGACAAAAGATCAGAATCTTCAATGGAAGACCGCAAAAAAGCTGGTTATTTTTAGCAATTGATTTTAAGTAAAACACATCATGACAGATACGAAGAACAATACAATATTTGACAGCAAAGCATATATGGATATGGATCTGCTGCGCTTTACAACAGCCGGCAGTGTAGATGACGGGAAAAGTACGCTCATAGGTCGTTTGCTTTATGACAGCAAAGCTATTTTTGAAGATCAGTATGAGGCCATTAGGCAAACCAGTGAGCGCAAAGGGGATGAGCAGGTAAACCTGGCGCTTTTGACAGATGGGCTGAAAGCTGAACGAGAGCAGGGCATTACGATTGATGTAGCTTATCGCTATTTTGCCACTCCGCGCAGAAAATTCATTATAGCCGATACGCCCGGGCATATTCAATATACCCGAAACATGGTAACCGGTGCTTCTACGGCCAACCTGGCCATAATTTTGGTAGATGCACGCCACGGTGTGGTGGAACAAACCAGGCGACATGCTTTTATCGCTTCCCTGTTGCAAATTCCGCACATTGTTATTTGTATCAACAAAATGGATTTGGTGGATTATGATGAAGAAGTCTATAATCGCATCAAAGAAGATTTCAGGAAATTTGCCACCAAATTAGATGTGAAAGATGTTCGTTTCATTCCGATAAGTGCATTGTTTGGCGACAATGTAGTTACACGATCTAAAAAAACGGACTGGTACGATGGACCTACTTTACTGTATTCATTAGAAACCATTCATATTGCCAGCGATCAAAACCATATAGATGCCCGGTATCCTGTTCAGACAGTAATCAGACCTCAAACCACGGAATTTCACGATTACAGGGGCTATGCCGGAAGAATTGCAGGAGGCGTATTCAAAAAAGGTGACCAGATCATGGTGCTGCCTTCAGGGTTTACTTCTAAAATAAAATCCATTGATACCTTGAATGGTCAAATTGAAGAAGCATTTGCACCAATGTCGGTAAGTATGACCCTGGAAGATGATATTGATATCAGTAGAGGAGATATGATTGTGCGTGAAAATAACTCCCCACGAGTAGAACAGAATATTGACCTGATGGTTTGCTGGCTGAATGAGCGCCCACTGCAACACAGGGGGAAATATATGCTGAAGCATACCTCTAAAGAAGTGCGCTGCATTGTGAAAGATATTAAGTACAAACTCAATATTAATACACTACACCGCAATGAAGGAGATAAGAATATCGGACTGAATGATATTTCTCGAATCAGCATTAGAACCACCAGTCCTTTATTTCACGACAGTTACCGGAGAAACCGAAATACAGGAAGTGTAATTCTTGTAGATGAGGGCACCCATGAAACGGTTGGTGCTGGCATGATTATTTAGTGCCTGTTTATCTTATTGCGCTATTAACTCCTTACAATTTTCTAGAAATTTTTCAAAGTTAGGGGCGCATGGCCGTGCGCCCCTAACTTTGAAAATTGGCTCAAGAGACATTTAAATAAAATTTATTTTTAATTTCTGGAATAGTACAAAGTTCAGGTTGAAAACTCGCAGCAGCATGACTATTTAACCCTGAATCATAAAGAGTAATTGTGCTCAATAATTTCTACTTCTTCGCAAAACCTACAAATGGCATTGGCTATGCCGGTATTTCTTCTAGTTCTTCCGGCTACTGCTTTAAAAACCGGCCCACTATTGGTTTCATCGCATTGAAGACATTCGCTTAGCGATCCATCTTCATTGTTGTAGGTATTATTGTTTATGCACACTTCAAAACATTCTGCTTGGGTATTTTTGGTGTTGAATGCCCAAATCTGTGCACAGGGCCTGGTAAATCCCAGGGCTTGAATACAGGCAACCAAACTATCCATCGGCTTTGCCAGATTGGAAATGGCACAAGCTCTTACATCTGCTCCCACATCTAAATTTTCAGCGTAAACACTTAAATCCTGAAGTCCGGAACAAGCACCACAGGCATCCGTATGTGTAACTATGGCACCTGCATTTTTGGCGGCCTCCCTGCTGCTGAAAGTTTCCAAATGGTAGGTTTTAGCATTCTTATCCTCTATTACCACTGCACACACGCTTTCCGGTTTTTCCGGAACTGGATCGTCATACGGGTTCTCCAAAATTTCCTCAGAGGGATCTGTATTGGTGTATTGCTTCATTAGCAAAAGCTCATCGACACTAAAACTTTTAGAAGCGATACCTTCACATTCACAAATAGGTGTGCAAATAGAATTGTCCAATCCAGTATTGCTTACCGGAATGCCAAAAAATTTACTTTCACATTTGTCTTTATTACAGGCTGTTGAGACAAATAACAGAATGGAGAGGGCCGAAAAAATAGGTTTTGTTTTCATGAAACCAAGATACAAAAGGAAATTAAATTTCAGTTGCATAAAACCCACGATTCGCTTTCTCACTTGCGCAATAAAAACAAAAGATTATTGTAAACCGAGCATTTTTAAAGCCGTAAAAGCTGCTTCCACACCTTTGTTGCCGTGTTTTCCTCCGGCTCGATCAAGCGCTTGTTGATGGGTATTTGGAGTCAGGACGCCAAAAATCACCGGCTTTAGTATTTCCAGAGATAAATTTACCAAACCCTGAGCAACTGCATGATTAATGTATTTATCGTGGTCGGTTTCCCCTTTGATGACACAGCCAATACAGATCAGGGCATCAGGCTTGTATTTTTTGTAGAGCATTGCTGCTGCTGAAGGAAGTTCAAAGGTACCCGGCACGTGATCTAAAAGGATATCTTCTTCCTTGACATGGTGTTTGAGCAGGGTTTCAATTGCTGCATCTCTAAGGGCAAATGTAATATCACTATTGTATTCAGAAACTATTACACTAAAACGCCTGCCTTTTCCTGAAGGCACATTAGCGGGATCGTAATCAGAAAGGCTTTTGAGAAAAGTAGCCATAATTAACTTTTCATGCTCAACCTGGCAATATGTTTTTCAGCATTAGAAGCCTGGGAAGATTCGGGGTAATTTTCTTTTAGTGCTTTGAAATAGCTCAATGCATCGGCATTTTTTCCTTCAGATTCGGCCATTAATCCGGCTTTGAGATAAAACAATGGTGCTGTGAAATTATTATCGCTTGCTTTGGCAGCTTTCACATAATAGTTCAGACTTTGACCGTTCTCTCCTTTTTCGGCATAAGCATCGCCAATGGCGCCAAGTGCTATAGCGCTTAGCATCACATCATCAGCACTGAATTTATTGAGGTAATCAATAGCCAGATCGTATTTGCCCAATTTTAAATAACTGATGCCAGCATAGTAATTGGAAAGATTTGAGGCTTTTGTAAAGCGATAACTGTCAATAATATCCAGAAACCCGGGATAATTACCATCACCATTCAATGCCAGTGAAAAAGAATCTACTTCAAAGTAAAATTGTGCTTTAAACATTTGTTCCTGGGCTTCCTGCTCTTGTTTGGGCAGATAATAATTATTGAAACCCAAATAACCAAAAACTACCAACAGCACTACTGCTACTCCTGTGAGTACTTTGTTTTGATTTTCATTGACAAAATTTTCAAGCTTGTCTAATTTATCTTCTGGTGTTGTACCTGTTGTTCTTGTTTTAGCCATTGTTGTTGTTTAGTCTTTTATAAAAGGATAATCCTCCTGTTTGTAATTGTCTTCATATAAAGCTTCAGGAGCCGGATATTCCGAATTTTCTGCAAATTTAACAGCATCTGCTATAATATCCTTCACTTTGTCTTCTATTTTTTTTAATTCTTTTTCTGAGGCGTATTTCTTTTTCAGAATAGTGGTTCTCACTTGTTCTATCGGGTCTGTCTTTTTGTATTTATTAACCTCGTCACGCGTTCTGTATTTGGCCGGGTCTGAAACTGAATGCCCCTTGTAGCGATAGGTTTTCATTTCAAGGAAAGTGGGGCCTTTTCCATCCCTTGCGTGTTTCACTGCTTTTTCAACAGACTTATGTACATCTTCCACTTTCATGCCGTCAACAGCTTCAGAGGGCATTTCATAGGCAGAACCAAGCTTGTAAATATCTTTCACATTAGACGATCGCTCTACAGAAGTGCCCATTGCGTAATTGTTGTTTTCACAAATAAAGACCACCGGCAATTTCCAAAGCATGGCCATATTGAATGTTTCGTGCAGTGCTCCCTGTCTTGCTGCGCCATCTCCGAAAAGACAGACACATACATTCTTGGTTTCTTTATATTGTTCAGCAAATGCAATACCCGCTCCAAGCGGAATATGTGCGCCCACAATACCATGTCCACCAAAGAAATTGTGTTCTTTTGAAAAGAAATGCATGGATCCCCCTTTTCCTTTGGAGCAGCCTGTTTTTTTGCCAAACAATTCTGCCATAGCAGCATCTGAACTAATACCTTTGGCAATAGCAATAGCGTGATCGCGATAGGCTGTAATCAAAGGATCCTCTTGCTTTGTAGCAGAAACGATACCCGCTGCCACAGCTTCCTGGCCAATATAGAGGTGGCAGAATCCCCGAATCTTTTGTTGTCCATAGAGCTGCCCTGCTTTTTCTTCAAATCGCCTCAATTCGGTCATTAATTCAAACCACTTGAGGTACTGATCTTTTGTTATTTTTGCTTTGGCCATTTTCCGCACTTTGCTTCAAAATTATAAAATAAAACCGCTCCCCGAAACTAATGTTTATTCAAACCATTTCTTTATGCCAATTTAAGAATTATCTGAAGGCGGATATTGCCTTTGATAAAAAGGTGAATTGTTTTGTGGGAGAAAATGGTGCGGGAAAGACCAATTTGTTGGATGCCATTTATTATACCTGCATTTCCAAATCCTATTTTAACAATAAGGAGGCCGGCAACATTCTTTTTGAAAAGGATTTTTTTAGAATTGATGCGCACATTCAGGATAGTGATGAGCAAAAAGCATTGCGCCTGCTGTATGCCAATGGCCGAAAAAAAGAATTGTCTATAGATCAGGTGAAATATGAGAAGCTTTCCGAGCATGTCGGCAGATTCCCTGTTGTGATCATCACTCCGGACGACAATCAGTTGATATTGGGCGGAAGTGAAGACCGCAGACGCTTTATGGATGCCTTGCTCTCGCAAATGGACAGCAAGTACCTGCAATATTTGCAAATATACAATCGGCAGTTGACTCAGCGCAATGCCCTGCTTAAACGATTTGCCGAAAATGGACGCTTTGAAAGGCAAATGTTAAAAGCCTATGAAATACCTATGGCAGAAGCAGCAACATATATTGCCGAAAAGCGCAAGGAATTGATCGAGTTGATTGTACCACAATTTCATGAATTGTATGCAAAGATATCAGGAGAAAAAGAACATGTAAGCTTAAGCTATGCCTCAGAGGTTTATGGAAAAGATATGCTTGAGCTTTTTGAGCAAAACCTGAGTATTGACAGAAATATCAGGCGCAGTTCTGAGGGTGTGCACCGCGATGATATGGAATTTGAAATGAACGGGCAGAAGGTGAAACGCTTTGCTTCACAAGGACAGCAAAAGTCTTATCTGATTGCATTAAAGCTGGCACAAGTAGCCTTGCTGGAAAAAATCAGCAAGAAGAAACCTTTGCTGCTTTTGGATGATATTTTTGATAAATTAGACGATCAGAGAGGTCGGCACCTGCTTGAGTTTATTTTGAACCCCGATTTTGGACAGGTATTTATTTCAGATACCAGCCGTGAAAGAATTGAAAAGCAATTTGCAGGAAATTTAGACAATATTGCCATTTTTAAAGTAGAAAACGGAAATGTATATGCCTAAACAAGATGAAGAAAGACCCATTAAAGAAGTCATTGATGAAATGATAGAATTATTGGGCATGGGTGATAAAATGGTAGAAACCCGATTGAAAACGGACTGGGAGGAAATTGCCGGTAAGATGATCGCTAAATACACTCGTAGCATCAGATTGCACAAAAATACTTTGTTTATTCAACTGGATTCTGCAGCCGTAAAAAACGAAATGCTTTATCTGAAGGAACCGCTTCGCGTGAAGATCAACCAGCATTTTGGAAAGGAATTGGTGGAGAAGGTGGTTTTTTAGTGAAAATAGGGATGTGAAAAGAGCTGTGAAAAATATAATGCAGGCATGGAGTTTTCAGAAACAATAAAGGAGAAGTGGAACAGCTTTACAAAACCAGAAAAATCAGCCATTGCGGTATTGCTGGCACTTGTTGGGGGCGTATTGCTTTTTGTATTTGGAATTCAAATTGGCAAGGTACTGTATTCGGTGATAGAGGGCTAATCCACAGACTTTAATTTATAGGTATCTTTGGGGAAATAACTGGGAATGAATTTCAAAATATTAAGCGATACACTTCTTGATGCCTATACCAATGTGGTGAAAGAATCCCCATTGCAAAAACTGGACAAGATCAAAAAGATTGAAATCCCCGTTGATTATTTTCAATTCTATAAATCCATTTCATCTGTTTATTCTTCTAAAATCGAAGGGGAAAATATTGATTTTGACAGTTATTTCAAGCATAAGTTTTTAAAGGTAAAATTCAAAGCAGATTATACTCGCAAAGCAGATGACTTATATGCTGCCTATGATTTTATTGACAATCATTCCATCAGCTTTAAAAATATTCAAAAAGCCCATTCCATTTTAAGTGCGCATTTATTGCCCAAAAGCCAACAGGGCTTGATAAGGAATAATCCTATGATGGTAATCAATAGCGAAGATGAAATCGAATATATTGCCGCTGAACCAGCAATAGTGAAAATAGAAATTGAAAAGCTTTTCAATGATATTGAACTGCTTTTAAAAGCCCGGCTCAATGATTTTGAAATTTTCTATTACGCTGCCTATATCCATCTTGTCTTTGTGAAAATCCATCCTTTTCAAGATGGAAATGGACGCACTGCCCGTTTGCTTGAAAAATGGTTTTTAATTGAAAAAATAGGACAAAAAGCTGCTGCCGTTCAACTAGAGAAAAATTATTATGTGCATATCCATCACTATTATAATAACATCAAAAAATTAGGGCTTGAATATGCAAAACTGGATTACAACAAAGCACTTAATTTTCTTCTGATGACCATAAATGGGATAGAAAAAGAAGTGGAATAGGGGTTAAACTTTCTCTCCTTACCCTCACTAATCTGAATACTCTAACTATCCGTAGTCTGTAGAAAGGTATTAGCGCATAGGGACTTGGGAATTTATGAATCAAAGGAAAGCTTTGCTATTCCTTGGTCGTTTGTCACGTGTCTGCTAGAAATAAGGGTCGTTAGGTGTCACTACAAGTAAGCAGTTAAGATTAATTTACTTTAAATCATGGACACTTACTACTTGCCATTTGGCATCTATATATCTTAAGCAGTATTTTCCTCTTTTTCGAGTTGGTGCTCCATCGTGTGTGTAGTATATTTCGAGGCTATAGCATACTTTATCGTCAGATTCCTCTTCACTAAGAGTGTTAATACTCTTTAAAGTTATATTATCTCTTCGGCTAGGGTTGTATATATGCTCGTAATATTCAATATCTTTATCTAAATTGCTAGTAGATAAAAATCTTGCAGTTTCAAAATCGTAGGAGAATATCGCATTTATATACTTTTTAGCTACTTCTTCAGAATCTCCATTTTTACAAGAAGATATTGTAATTAGAAAAAGAAAAGCAGGAATTAGTGATTTCATACAATTTTTTTTTCAAAATTAACCTTTTCTTTTCACACGTCCTATTTTCAAATATGAAATTCTCGTTTTTCCCTAACTATCCTTAGTCTTAAGCAATTCTAGAGCATAGGGACTTCGGATTTAATCTAAGTATCAAACAAAACTTTTCCCCATTAAAGTTAAGGGCTTGGTTTATTTGAAGCTGTCCGTAGTAGCCCTGCACTTTTCTTTGCTACAGACTAAGAACCAGTTTTTTAAACCCTCTCCACTTTCCCCTCAATAAACTGCATATTATTCAGGCGTATCTGAATCATCAAATTTCATTAAAAACTCTAAGAGTTCCAGAAGTTTGGGTTCGACTGCTTGTTTTTGTAGCATCTAAATTCTGATTTGTCAATATTTAAATAGTGGGCAATGAAGGAAAGCGTAACAACATCAAGTTGCCGGAGATTTGTTGTCACTTCCTTTAATGTGTCCTTATCATATATTTCCTGGATCATTTTCCAATCTTTCATCTCGCCATATTCCAGCACTTGGTAAATAATTTGTGATTTGTGCTTTTCAAAATCCAACATATCTCTATTTGTGTCCCAAAAAAGGTGGGAGGAAAAGTCTGAGATTTTATAGGGGTGATTGTTCATGGAAGTGAAATGTTAAGGAATAAATTTAAGGTTTTGTAGCAATAACATAGGAAAGATTTACCACTATATCTCAGTAATCCTGATTTGTAGATACATTCCCCCATTTCACAACTGCAAAAGTTATAAAATAGCAGCATTTTCATCTATGATTTTACATCCAGCATTGACTATGAGGTAGATATAACAAGTGTGTTCTGGGGTTTGGATTGTTAATGCTTAGTCGCCCTTCACATTATTTTACTACAGATTAAGGGGTGGGTTTATTTTTTATATAATCAATTATCTCTTCACTTCTTAAAAACATTTCACCTGAAAAATAAATTGTTTTAGATTCACCGCTATCACTGATAGATATTTTATATGAATTTGGCCACTGATCTAGAACAATAGATATAACGTGTTTCTTGTCATGCTTTTTAATCTTTCTAGAAAAAATGTTTTTAATGTATATGTGCTCATTGTCACAATAAACACTAATCATCCTTTTTAAAAATGGTCTAGTTGAAACACATAATAGTATAAAGGGGATTATTCCAAATAAATATGAACTGGATATAAATAAAGTGATGGAAAGATAAAGTCCGATTCCATAAAATAGGATCACTATTAAGTAATTAAAATTCCATGATAATCTTTTAGCTGTATCTGGTATCATTCTAAATGGGAATTTAGCATCCTATCAAATATAACTAAAACCTGTATATACTTCTGCTGACGTTCAATTATACCCCCACTTCCCCCTCGCTAAACTGCATATCGTGCAGTTTTTTGAAATGCCCGTTCTGTGCCATTAATTCCTGGTGGGTGCCGGCTTCAATGATTTCACCAGCTTTTAGTACTAAAATTTTATGAGCGTGTTTTATGGTGGAAAGCCTGTGGGCAATGGTAATGGATGTCCTGCCCTGGATCAATCGCTCAATCGCCTTTTGCACCAAGCGTTCGCTTTCCGTATCAATGGAACTGGTCGCCTCGTCCAATATCAGGATTTTGGGATCATAGACCAATGCCCGAATAAAGGAAATCAATTGCCTTTGCCCCATAGATAAGGTGGCTCCACGCTCCATCACATCATAATCGTAGTTGTCGGGCAGTCGCATAATAAAATCGTGGGCACCTACTTCCTTTGCCGCTTCAATCACCTGCTGCCTGCTGATATCCGGATTGTGCAAAGTGATATTGTCGTGAATACTTCCAGAAAAAAGAAACACATCCTGTAAAACGGCACCAACATGGCTTCTTAAATTTTCGAGCTTATAATCGCGTATATCCACTCCATCAACAGTGATCTTCCCTTTTTGAAATTCGTAATAGCGCGACAGGATATTGATTATGGAAGTTTTTCCAGAACCTGTGGCACCAACAATAGCAAGTGTCTCCCCCGCTTTCAGGTCAAAATTGATATCCCGCAATACATATTCTTCAGCATTGTAGGCAAAACTCACATTTTCAAAGTGGATATCTCCTTTGACGTGATCAGTTTCACGAGTGCCGGAATTGTCGATAAAATCCTTGTTGTCGAGCAATCTGAAAATCCGGTCGCCTGCCACTATGCCCATTTGCAGCGTATTGAATTTATCGGCCAACATGCGCAATGGCCTGAAGAGCATATTTAGGTAAAGAATGAATGAAATCAAAACTCCCAGCGTAGCTTTTTCCGCAATCACCTGGTTGGCTCCATACCATACCATCAACCCAATGGCACTGGCCAGGATCACCTCCACTACCGGAAAGAAAATGGAATAATAAAGAATAGACTGTATGTGCGCATCGCGATGCTCGGCATTGATTTTTTGAAATTTTCTGTATTCTTTGTCTTCTGCATTAAATATCTGAATAATGCGCATTCCGGTGATGTGTTCCTGGGCAAAAGCATTGAGTTTGGACACCTGGTTTCTTACCTTTTGGAAAGCCCCTTTAATTTTTTCTTTAAATACATAAGTGCTGTAAATGATCAGTGGGAAGGTGGCCAAACTTACCAGCGTAAGTTGCCAGTTGGAATAAAACATAATTCCAATAACGACAACAATTGTGAGCAAATCAGCAATAATGGTAATGAATCCCTGGCTGAAAATATCATTGATGGTTTCTACATCATTGATGGTCCTGGTAGTAGCAGTGCCAATGGGTGTTTTGTCGAAAAATTGCAGCTTTAGCCGGGTGACATGGCTGAATACCTGTACTCTGAGGTTTTTGATTACAGACTGCCCCAGCCAATTGGTAATAAAAATAAAAAAGTAGCGCAAAAAACTTTCTGTTATCAGCAATCCAATAAGGATCATGATCATCATTTGTAATCCCTTGCCGTCTTGTTTAAGTATATAATCATCAACCGTTACCTGTATTAAATAAGGGCGCACAGGGCCCAGTACAGAAAGCACAATAGCCAAAAGTGTAGCAGAAATAAACTCCCTGCGAAATGGCTTGACCAGCCCGAGAATGCGCTTCAACAGACTCCAGTCAAAAATATTTCCGTATTGATTTTGCTTATTCAAAAAATGGATATTCTACCTTACTTAAAAAAAGGCCTGCCGGAGCAACAGGCATTATGTATTTAAATGGTGTTTTGGCTTTAACTGTTGATTCAAATGCTTCTAAACTAAGTGTTCTTTGTCCAATCATCAGTCCCGCTCCTACAATCATACGCACCATGTTTCTCAGAAAACGGTTTGCACTGATTTCAAACACCAAAAGCTCGCCTTCTGTTGTCCATTTAGCACTATAAATATCGCAAAGTGTAGTTTTTACATCCGTGCCTTTTTTACTCAGAGACTCAAAATCTTTCAATTCGGGAAGCAATTCGGCCATTTTATGCATTTTTTCCAAATCTAATTCTTTCAGGAAATAGTGAAAGCCAAAGGGTTTCAAAAATGGATTTTTATCAAAATAGATTTGATAGCGATAAGACCGGGTTTTTGCACTAAAGCGAGCATGGGCATTATCTTCTACCTGAAACACCCGTTTAAATGCAATGTCATGTGGCAATATTTTATTCAGGCGATACATGAAATGTTTATCAATGGCCTCGTGATGATCAAAATGCAAAAAATACTGGGAGGCATGAACACCTGAATCTGTGCGTCCGCAACCCACTACTTTTGTTTCTGTTCTCAGGTACCTGGAAATAGCGGCTTCAATAGTTTCTTGAACGGAAATCACATTGGGCTGATATTGCCAACCGTGATAATTTGTTCCGTCATACATCAACTCTACGAAATAGCGCATATCAGCAATTTTCGTAAATCACCGCAGCACCTTGCCCAACTCCAACGCACATAGTTGCCAATCCGTAGCGGACATTTCTTTTCTGCATTTCATGAATCAATGTAGTGCTGATGCGCGCCCCAGAACAACCCAAAGGATGACCAAGTGCAATGGCTCCACCATTCACGTTTACAATCGAGGGATCCAATTCCAAATCGCGCATACAGGCTATGGACTGTGCAGCAAAGGCTTCGTTCAATTCCACCAAACCGATATCGCTGATTTTCAAACCTGCCCTTTTCAACGCTTTCTGCGTGGCGGGTACGGGACCTATGCCCATACAATCGGGCGAAACACCGGCAATGCCCATGGAAATGACTTTTACCAATGGCTTTAAATCATGTTTTTTAAGATAATCTTCTGACACCAAAATCAAGGCTGCGGCACCATCATTTATGCCCGAGGAATTGGCAGCTGTTACGGTTCCGTCTTTGATAAAAGCTGGTTTTAGCGAAGCGATTTTTTCCATACTACTCAGTCGCGGATGTTCATCTTTATTGAAAAGAATGGGATCGCCCTTGCGCTGTAGAATAGAAACCGGGACCAATTCTTCCTTGAATTTATCGGCATCATGCGCTGCTTGGTATTTTTCCTGGCTGCCCAGTGCAAATGCATCTTGCTCTTCACGACTGACTTTCCATTCTTTAGCTACATTTTCAGCAGTTTCGCCCATAGCATATGGATAATATTTATCTGCTAATTTTTTATTGATAAAACGCCAGCCAATGGTAGTGTCAAATAATTGCGCATCGCGGCCAAAGGCTTTGCTGACCTTGCTCATCACATAAGGGGCGCGTGTCATACTTTCCACGCCACCAGCCAGATATACATCGGCCTCGCCCAGCATAATGGCACGGCTGCTGTCCATAATAGCTTGCAAGCCTGATGCACACAATCTGTTGACGGTCACGCCTCCAATTTCCTGAGGCAAACCGGCCATAAGCAAGGCCATGCGGGCGACATTCCTATTGTCTTCGCCCGCTTGGTTGGCTGCGCCAAAGATTACATCTTCAATGTCTTCTAGATTGACTTTAGGATTGCGTTTCACAATTTCACTGATCACAAGTGCAGCGAGATCGTCCGGCCTGACTGTGCTCAGTGTTCCGGTATATTTTCCTATGGGTGTACGCAGTGCGTCAATTATGTAAGCTGAAGTCATAAAGTATTTTTAATTTTGTCGGCAATTCTACAATAGTACAAAGATAAAATTCTAAACGGGGATGATACAAAGAGTTCAGAGTATATACTGGTTATTGACTGCTGTGGTGTTGGTGGCTTTTTTGTTTTTGCCCATGTTTGGCTACGGACCAAGCGGCAAAGAAAATGTTTTTGCAGTGCAGGATTGTATGACTTTGACCATTGCCACATCTTTAGCTGCTTTGCTCAGTTTGGCGACCATTTTTCTGGTCAATAATCGCCCTTTGCAAATCAAACTCTCCTGGCTAATTGCCTTGGTAATTCTCTTAGGTTTTACAGGCTCTGCCGCGGTGAATTTTCTTGCACTATCTAATGGCGAAGCCCCTGCAGCAGCTGGTGATATCGTAAGTTTTAAATGGCCATTGGTATTGCCATTTGTAGCACTTGTCTTGAATTTTCTTGCAATGCGTGGTGTAAAAGCCGATCAAAAATTGGTGAGTGCCAGTGATCGCCTGCGGTAGGTTTTTTTGTCAATGCTAAACAGCTTAGTACAAAGTTTGTACAAAACAGTTTAACATTTCTTCGCTAATCCTTTCTTGCACAGCGTGCACAAACTGAACATTTTCACTTAACTTTGCGTTGAATTTTCAGCATTAGGAAGCTAATTACCAATGAAGAAAACCCATATCATAGCCCTTGTTTTTATTGCCATCTCGATTGCCGTAATTATCAGCATGACAGGAGATTACAGTCGCTACGAAACATTCACAAGCGCAACGGCTTCTCCATCCAAAGATTTTCATATTGTAGGGGAACTGGTGGAAGACAAGGAAATTTATTACAACCCGGAAGAAGATCCAAATCATTTTACTTTTTACCTGAAAGACAAATCGGGAACTGAGCGCAAAGTGATTTTTAATGGTGCAAAGCCGCAGGATTTCGAGCGATCAGAACAAATCGTACTCACGGGTGGCATGAACGGGGATGTCTTTATGGCCTCGAAAATTTTGATGAAATGTCCTTCCAAATATGTGGATGATGAGTTGGAAGTTTCTGAATTCAAAGCAGCAGAAAGTTAATGGATATTCAATATGTAGGTGAAAACCTGATCCCCGGTATGATAGGAAGAGGCGGAGTGGTTTTTGCCTTTGTTTTTGCCCTTTCGGCATTTATTTCCTGGTGGGCGGCCACCAGTTCTAAAAATGATCTGGAAGAAAAAAAGTGGTCGCAGATGGCGACTGTTTTTTTCGGGCTTCATGCACTCGGTGTTTTTACCATTATTGCTGCACTTTTCTACCTGATCTCCAATCACCTTTTTGAGTATTACTATGCCTGGCAGCATGCTTCGCACGATTTACCTCCGCGCTATTTATTGTCTTGCTTTTGGGAAGGCCAGGAAGGCAGCTTTTTGCTGTGGTTGTTCTGGCACGTTATTCTTGGTGGAATTTTATTAAAAACAGCCAAAGGCAAACTAAAAGCTCCGGTTCTGAGCATAGTGGCACTCACACAGGTGGTGTTGGCGAGTATGTTGCTTGGGATTGAAATTGGCGGAACGAGAATTGGCAGCAATCCTTTTATTTTATTGCGCGAAGCACTGGATGCACCTATTTTCTCACGTCCCGATTACATGAGTTTTGTAGAAGATGGAAACGGGTTGAATCCACTGTTGCAAAATTACTGGATGACCATTCATCCTCCAACCCTTTTTCTGGGCTTTGCACTTACTTTAGTTCCTTTTGCTTACTCTATTGCTTCGCTTTGGATAAAGGATTATACCAACTGGGTAAAACCAGCTCTCAACTGGACATTGGTAGGTGGAGGCATACTCGGTACCGGTATTTTAATGGGCGGTGCCTGGGCTTATGAAGCATTGACATTTGGTGGCTTTTGGGCATGGGATCCTGTAGAAAACGCTTCCCTTGTTCCCTGGCTGACACTGGTTGCCGGTATGCACACATTGGTAGTTTACAAAAACACCAAGCACGCACTGAAGGCGAGCTATATTCTACTTATAATTAGTTTTTTATTAATTCTCTATTCTACCTTCCTTACTAGAAGTGGAATTCTTGGCGACAGTTCTGTACACTCATTTACTGATTTGGGCATGTCCGGACAATTGCTTGTGTTTATGTTTTTGTTCCTGATTTTAGGCATTGTCATGCTTGCAATTCGCTGGAAACAAATGCCCTCCAATGCCAAAGAAGAAGAAACGAGTTCTCGTGAATTCTGGATGTTTGTAGGGGCTTTGGTGTTTCTGATCTCTGCCATTCAGATATCTTTCTCTACTTCCATTCCCGTATTTAATAAGTTCTTCCCGCTTTTCAGGAGTATCCCCGGTATAGGACATTTTTTCGAAAAAGACCTGGCACCGCCTATAGACGTGATTGCGCATTACAACAATGTACAGGTTTGGATTGCCATTATTCTGGCGATAATGAGTGCTACCATACAGTATCTCAGCTATAAAAAGACGCGGAAAATTGTTTTTATAAGAAGCCTGGTGGGGGCTGCAATTTCTGCTTTATCACTTAGTGTTATTACAGCCTTTATGTTAGAAATATGGGTCTGGTATTATTTGCTACTCACTTTTGCAGCTTTTTATACAATTATTGCCAACGCACTTTATATTTCCCGGGCTTTCAGAAAAAATATTAAAGCAGCAGGTGGTTCCATTGCGCATATTGGTTTTGGCCTTTTGATATTGGGAATACTTATTTCCAACTACAAACAGGAAGTGATTTCCATCAATACTTCAGGCATTGATTTTGGAGATAGTTTTGACAAAAAAGCCAAGCGGGAAAATATCCTGCTTCGAAAAGACCAGCCGGTGAAAATGTCCAATTACCTGGTGACCTATGTTGGAGATACGGTTGTTGAACCCAACCACTACTACAAGGTACGCTATGAAAGACTGGATGAGAACGAGCTGGTAGTGGAAACCTTTGAGCTGCGCCCAAATGCACAGATCAACCCCAATATGGGGCTGATTGCCAATCCCGATACGAGGCATTATCTGACCCGGGATGTCTATACCCATGTCACCTCAGTTCCCGACAAAAGTGAGCCCAAAATTGAGGAAGAAGATTATGAATCAATGATGCTGAGCAAGGGCGATACTTTTTACACGGCAAGAGCCATTGGTGTTTTTGAATCGGTGACGCCATTTCCCGAATCTCCATTGTATGAGAAAAGGGAAGATGATATTGCAGTGGGCATTAATCTTGTGCTTTATACTTTGGATGGAAAGAAATACACTGCCCAACCGGTTTATTTGATACGCGATGAACGTGGTATAAAGTTAGAAGATGAAGTAGAAGAACTCAAACTACGTTTGCGCATCGACAAGTTAATCCCTGAAACCGAACAAGTGAAAATTTCTATGTGGCAGGAAGAAGGGGAAAGTGATTTTATTATTATGAAAGCCATTGTATTTCCTTACATCAATGTACTTTGGCTGGGCAGTTTGGTAATGGTAATCGGATTTTTACTCAGTGCCTGGAACAGGCATGGAAAAAGCAAATAAATTGGTACCTGATAGTGTCAGCTTTATCGGTTCGGGCAGAGTGGCCACCCAGATGGCACTGGCATTTCAAAATGCAGGCATATCCATTCTTCAGATATACAGCAGAAAAAAGGAAAATGCAGATAAACTGTGTAAGCTGCTGAAAGAAGGGGAAAGTACTGACAACCTCAGCCAGTTCAGGGATGATAGCACACTTACCATCATTGCCGTTTCTGATGATGCCATTGAGCAGATTGCCGGAAAATTACAATTAAAAAATACGGTGCTGGCGCATACTTCTGGTACAATTCCATTGAGTGGCATTGAAGCCGCAGCCACTAAAACCGGAATTTTTTATCCGCTGCAGAGTTTCCAAAGTGATCGAAATCCTGATTGGAATGACATACCTATTTTCCTGGAAGCCAATGAGGAAGCTGATTATAAATTGTTGGAACATTTTGCAGGTAAACTCAGCAATACTGTGAATCGACTGGATAGTGCCGAAAGAAAAAAGCTGCATCTTGCTGCGGTATTTGCCAATAATTTTCCGAATTACCTTTATCATATCGCCTATGATCTGATGCGGAAAGAAGACTTGCCCTTTGAGTGGCTGATTCCACTTTTGAAAGAAATGACCGCCCGGTTAGACGAAAATGATCCCGCGCTTTTGCAAACTGGCCCCGCCAGGAGAGGTGACGGGGAAACGATTTCAAAACATTTGAAAATGCTTGAAGACCAACCCGAATACCAAAAGCTCTACCGGGAAATATCGGAGCTTATTCTGAAAAAATTCAAAAAACCCGAATGAACACTTCTGTTTGGCAGGCACTGAAACAAATGCTGCAACTGATCCGCTGGCCCAATCTGCTGATTATTCTGCTCAGCATGTATTTTGTGCGGAATTTTATTGTACTTCCCATTTTTGAGGCTGTTGATATTGGCTCTTCGCTGAATGATTTTTATTTCTTCCAACTGGTGCTTGCCGTTGTTTTAATTGCAGGTGGTGCCTATATCCAAAACGATTTGTTCGATCGTGAAAACGACCGGCTCAATGGTTCCAAAGGACTTGCTCTAAAAAGCATTTCGAAAAATGAGCTGGAACGCCTTTACAAACTTTTTTTCATCGCGGGGAATATACTGGGGTTCTATGTGGCATTTAAAGCCGGGCGATTTCAGCTTGGTTTTATCTTTCTTTTTGCTACGCTTCTGCTCATTATATACAATCGTATTTTTAAAAGGCAATTTCTTTTTGGCAACCTGATAGTAGCCGGGCTTTCTGCTTTTGTGCTGCTGGTAGTCGCTTTGTTTGAAATGCCTGTTTTTGAATTGCATGCCCAGCGAATGGGAAGCCTGCTTTCTTTGCTCTATATGCAATTGATGGCCTATTCGCTTTATGCTTTTTTTATTTCGCTGATCAGGGAAATTGTGAAAGACATGGAAGATATAAAAGGGGATGGGCAAATGGGCATGCAAACCATGCCTATAGTTTTGGGATTTAAAACAACAAAATTTGTATTGAGTCTTTTGCTCCTGTTGCTTATTGCAGCAACACTTTACATCGCCTGGATTTATGTAAGCGACACGCAATATCCACAGGCTTCCTATATTATTGCAGCTGTGGTTTTACCACTTGCTTTGACCGCAATTCAACTTTTTAAAGCATCAAACGCCAAGCAATATAGAAAAACAGGCATTATGCTGAAATTTGTAATGCTGACAGGGATTTTATCAATGCCTGTGTTTTATTATTTAATTCAATAATTGTGAATAACAATAAAAAACTAATTCTGGGCTCCGGCTCTCCGCGCAGAAAAGAAATATTGCAACAAGCAGGATTTGACTTTGAGATTATAAAAAGCGGTGTAGAGGAAGTATATCCCCAAAAACTTGAAGCCGGAAAAATACCCGAATATCTCGCCAAACTCAAAGCCGATGATCTGAAGCCAAAATTAACAGAAGGTGCTATTCTACTGACTGCCGATACCCTGGTGTTTTGTGATGGTGAAATACTGGGAAAACCAAAAAACAGGGCGGAAGCCATTGCATTCATACAGCAGTTATCGGGCAAAACGCATGAAGTGATTGGCGGATATTGTCTCACTACGCCTGAAAAGCAAATCTGCTTCAGCGACACTACAAAAGTGTTTTTTAAAAAACTCAGCCAGGAAGAAATCGAACACTATGTGGATCAGTACCAGCCCTATGACAAAGCCGGGGCATACGCCATACAGGAATGGATTGGCCTGATTGGGATTGAAAAAATCGAGGGTTCTTATTTTAATGTGGTAGGGCTGGCCATGCACAAAGTATATGAATATTTACAGGAATTCTAAATTTGGCGTTCCCTTTTCAGCATGCACTGCTGTGCGTTAGTTCCAATCCTTTTTCTTTCAATTCCTCTTTGAGTTCATCAAATTTTTCTTTTTCCAGCGGACGCGTGGCATCACAGATCAATTTGCATGAAAAACCTTCTTTCAAAGCATCTTTAATGGTGAAATAGACACAGATATCTGCTGCCAGGCCACAGAAATACAATTCTTTTGCACCCTTTTCCTTTAGATAGCCTGCAAGCCCTGTGCTCTTTTGGTGGCCATTGTCATAAAAGCCACTGTAGCTGTCTATTTCGGGATCCATTCCCTTACGAATAATGGCTTCAATCTTCTCTGTTTTTAGATCCGGGTGGAAGTCCGCGCCCATATAACCCTGTACACAATGGTCGGGCCACAGGATTTGCTCCATATTATTGAGCTGAATTTTCTCAAAAGGCTTTTTATCCTTGTGGTTTGAGGCAAAACTCATGTGGTTTTTAGGGTGCCAGTCCTGTGTGGCAACAACCAAATCATAATTTTCCTGCAATTGGTTGATCACCGGAACTATAGTATCTCCATCCGGAACTGCAAGGCTGCCTCCTGGCATAAAATCATTTTGTGGATCTACTATAATTAAAGTTTTCATTTTCATCCTTTTAGGATAATAAAAGCAAACTGAGCGAACTATACAAATCGCAGGTGCTTTATTTAAAATGTTTTAACAGATTTTCAATAAGCCATTCGAAAGCATTGTCCATACCAAATTCAATATCTGAACGCAACAAACCTTCCATATCGCCCCAAAATTCCAAATCGGTTTTTTTCTCCTCAATATTTATCAAAAACTGCTTTTTTGTAGGCGATTTCCCATCTGAATATCCCATATATTTTTCATAGCAGTACAGCAGTTTATCAATATCAGGATTCAGTTTATCAAAGGCATAATACAAATCGAAAAGATCCCTACCCTTTTTCCGCTGATACAATGCCCTGAGTTTTGTTGCCAGTAACTCCTCTATTTTATAAGTAGTGATTTGTGCAGTTCCGGAAAACCAATCACTCTGCATTTCAAAAGGATGTTCTTCCCAACCCAATACATTGAAATGTTCCCTGCAATTGATTTCAATTTTTAGACGCAGGCGAATTTTAGGAGGGAACTCAGCATTATAGCGATACAAAATTGTATTGTTGTTCAATTTCTGTTTTACGGTTCGCTTTTCTTCAAAAAAAGTAATCACTTCCGCTATTCGCTTCAATATAGGTTTAATCCTTCCTTCTTTAATCTGAACCAAATCAATATCCTCTGAATATCTCGGTGATGGTGAAAGATAAAGTTTGTGTAATGCAGTTCCCCCTCTAAATGCGAGATTTTCCTTTAGAAATTCATCTGAAAATAAAAGAACCAACGCCCTACTGATTATCAAATCCTGTTCTACATAATGCAGGGAATTCCATGGGGCTTTATACTTCCAACGCTCTATGTAGCTTTTGGGTATCATATCATGGTGCATTTATTATAAATCACTCTCAATCTCCGTATTTATATAAATATTCCATATTGAATTGTACGCTCCGTTTTTACTAGAATTCTTACTTAACCTAACTGGATAAATCCTTTTATTTTTCAGCACTTTTTTTAATGCATTTGCCAATTTTTGATTATTTAATTCAATATCCAGCAAATAGCCCAAGCGCTGTATAGTAGAGATGTTTGGAAAATTTTCAGCTACTCGGATTAAAGATTTTGTATTCATTTCTTCAGTTAACTCCTCTATAACAGTAAATGCCCTATTCACTCCATAATTACCATAATAAAGCAGGTCTAAGGCTGTTAATTCGGGAGAAGAAACCTTTATATATCCTGCATCGGTTTTCTTTAGGACTATATCATCTTTTGACCAATTCTGCTTAACATAAAAATCAACATTCAAATTATCCTTACTTATATTTCTTAAAGCAGGCTTTTCAGTAATCACATAAAATTTCATTACAGCCTGATGGGAAGCACCATGCAATGAAGCAGCTGAAAATAAGCCCACATAATAGTCCTTACCAATCGATTTCATTAAATCATCTATGAATAAATAGGGAGGCGGGATTCCCCATTTTAAAAATTCGGGAGAGATTATTGCATAAAAGCCTTTTCGTACATGTGCTATTTTATTTTTGGTCTTTAGTCTATACAAAGCTTGTTGTAAAGCCTTTCCAGAAATATCAAAACTATCTAATAATTCATTTTGCGTAAATGAATATTTCCCCTCGGCTCTTTTTTCCTCTACAAAATTCTCCAGGCTTTTGTGTTTTTCTACCACAGCTATTATTTGTAATTTGCGGTTCACTACGAAAAACGTAGTATATCGCAAATATAAAATAATAAATTGGATTGCAAATAAAATTTATAGTTTAAACGCTTTTCTTCTCCGCTATCAATTCATCCCGCTCTTTTTTCAAGCCATCACTCAGGCCTATTTTATAAATATGCGGGTTTTCAAAGCGCTTGTATTCAAGGGGCAATTCTTCCAAACGCTGTCGGCTGTATGTTTGAATCTCCTTCACCGACCTTGGAAGGTTTACACGCTTTCCATTTTCCATTACCAATTGCAGCAATGGTTCTTTCTGGCAGTTTTTAAATGACAGCGACTTTCCAGATTCAAACACGTGATGCATACGGTGCACTTTTAATTCATCCTTTAAAGCAACTGCATCTGCACCAATCATTTGCCCCTGGTCATCGCGTATTCTGTGTACCTGTTTTTTATGTGGCAATGTAATCTTTCCTACATTTTCCGAAAGCTTGATTCTTGGTTTATCATTGGCAAATGCAAGTTTGTAAACGCCATCAAGTGCAGAATCGGGCCGGCCAATCACCAAACTCGTGCCTACCCCAAATAAATCGATAGGAGCTTCTTGTTCCAAGAGACTTCTTATAACGTGTTCATCCAATTGGTTGGAAGCGGCAATTTTAACCTCATGCAGGTCAGCCTTATCCAGCATTTTGCGACTTTCTTTGGCCAGATAAGCCAGGTCGCCACTGTCAAGCCGGATACCTTTGAGCTGCTGCCCACGCTCTTTCATTTCCAGTCCCACTTTTATGGCATTGGGCACACCACTTTTCAGTGTGTCGTAAGTATCTACAAGTAAGACACAATCATCAGGCCGACCTTGTGCAAAATCACGGAAAGCTTCTAATTCTGTATCATAACTTTGAACAAAAGAATGTGCCATAGTACCAGAAACAGGAATATCAAAATCACGGCCGGCACGCACATTGCTTGTAGCATCAAAACCACCAATTACAGCAGCACGACTGGCAAAATGCCCGCCCGGACCATGCGCCCTGCGCAAACCAAAATCAATCAGCTTTCTGTCACCTGCAACTTTCCGCATTCTGCTTGCTTTGGTAGCAATCAGTGTCTGGAAATTCAAAGTATTCAGCAATAAGGTCTCAATTATCTGGGCTTCAATGATATTGCTTTCTATTTGCAAGACCGGACGGGTAGGGAAAACCACATCGCCTTCAGTGCTGCTATAGACATTTCCTGTGAAGCGGAATTTTTTTAAATGTTCCAGAAATTCGTGATCAAATCCCTGTTTTTGCAGAAAAAGAATATCCTTTTCATCAAAATGCAAATTTTCAAGAATGTCCAGAAGTATTTCCAATCCGGCATATACTGCATAGCCACTTTCAAAAGGCAATTTTCTGAAGAAATAGTCAAACACAGCGGTATTGTCTTTCTGCCCTTTCAGGAAATAGACCTGCGCCATAGTCAATTGGTACATATCGGTATAAGTAGCAGTATAGTTAATCATATCAGTTGTTTTAGTTTGTTTTCAAAAATTTCCAAATCACGGTTGCTGAACAGAACCATTCGGATAAGCTTTACATGTTTGAGTTCCTTAGCTACATCCGATATGGTTCCCAGGGCAACTTCTGCTGCCGAATCTATCGGGTAACCAAAAGCGCCACTTGAAATAGCAGGAAATGCAATGGATGAAATGTTGTTTTTATCGGCCAAATGCAATGCATTCTCATAACAATTTGCCAGTAGTTGATCTTCGGGTTTGTCGCGGCCATAAATTGGGCCAAGGCAATGGATCACATAATCGTTTGGTAAATTAAACGCCCCGCTAATAACCGCCTCTCCCGGGCGAATGGGAGCCATTGGTTGACATGCTTCACTCAATTCAGGGCCGGCTGCACGATGTATCGCTCCCGCTACACCACCGCCTGTAGTCAGTTGAGCATTGGCTGCATTTACTACAGCTTCCATATCGTTTTGAGCTGCAATATCTCCTTGCTTCAGTTCCAGGTCAATATTTGTATTTGGTATTTTCATAACGAAAATTTCTTATAGTTTAAGAAAGGATTTCCATATTTCAAAACAACAGAGACAACTTAAATGAAATTAACAATTATAGATTTTGAAGGTGTGACCCCGCTGGGGTCGGGTTTATTGTTGGAGCCGCTTTTTATAAACATACCATACTTCCAGGATGGGTAAAAGTTCTTGTTTGAATTAAAAGGTCGTTGTATTGATTGGGTATTTTTAGGATTGTCTTTCAAAGCAAACCAAACTGATGTCAGCGAAATCAAATGTTTTTTGACAGGATGTTTTCCTAAACGAACCACATTTCCGGGTAATGATATTTTTTTCAGGAAGAGGGAAATCTGCAATATTTGATTTTTATAGATTAGTGTGAATTGATGCCAAGAGGCATCATATGTTTATAACAGGGTTGAAACCGCCCTTGTCACCGACTCCGGAGGAGTCGTATGTTTCTGTATCTATCTTAAATTCCCAAAAAATCGTGAAACACTTACTATTATTGAGTTTGTTTTGCTATATACCCAAACCATATCCCTGTAACGGTCTTAACATAGAAACCATGATGCCCCATAGCAGGTACAAGCCGTTTTATAGGAATTTGAGTCAGATTTTAAAAACGATAATTGCAGCTGATACAAAACCTGAGTTGTACTAAAATTTCACAGTCCATTTACTTAGTCTTATTTTTACAAACTAATCCATTTTTTCTTGTCAGATATTTTTGAAATAAAACTGCCGCAATTCGAAGGTCCTTTTGATCTTTTACTTTTCTTCATAGAAAGGGATGAGCTGGATATTTATGACATCCCAATTTCAAAGATCACTGCCGATTTCCTGGATTATATCCACCAAATGGAAACCATGAACATTGAAGTGGCCAGTGAATTTATACTGGTAGCTTCTTCTTTAATGCGTATTAAAGCCAAAATGCTATTGCCCCGCAAAGAAGTAGATGAGGAAGGCAATGAACTCGATCCGCGAGAAGAACTGGTGCAGAAGCTGCTTGAATACAAAAAATTCAAAGCAGTAATTGATGACCTGAAAACACTGGAAGAAAATCGTACTAAAATTTTTCAAAGAGGCAATATTCAATCCGAGCTGAAATACATCAATCACCACAGTGATGATACTGCCGAGCTGCACACGCTCGATCTCTACAAATTGATGCAAGCTTTCAATAAAGTACTGAACCGATTTGAGGATAGAAAGCAAAATGTTCAACACACCATTATTCGCTACAACTACAGCATCAGCAGTCAAAAAGAATATTTACTGGGCATCTTAAATCCGGGGGAACCTGCCGGGTTTGAAACAATATTTCAAATCTGTGAAGACCGCATACATGCACTTTTCACTTTTCTTGCTTTGCTTGAACTGATACAATTGGGCAATATCAGTATCCAACTGAGAGATGGAATAAACAACTTTACTGTTGAGCTCAAAAATGCTGATCAAAAGGAATTGGCCAACCAAAACAAATAACCATAGAGCACAAAGCGAATAAATCGCAGACTCCCGAAAAGTATATAACGCCCCAAGGGATATTTCAACCACCCGCAAAGCAAACTTACAAGCGCAAAAGGCAATGGGGTAATGGCGGAAGCAAACACCAACAAACCTCCGTATTTATTATAGTAGGGTTGCCATTTGGCCAGTCTTGGAAATCTACCAAGCAAGTCAAAAGCAGGAAATCTTGATAAAAATTTCCCACCGGCATACGCCAGGAAACCTCCGCAATAGGAAAGTATGGTCATTAAAATAATTTGCCTAATAAAATACTCGGTGCCCTGCGGAATAAAGATTACCATAAAAACTTCAGGCGGAATAAAACCAAAGATCAGTTCGTTGAGAAAAAACACCACATAAAGCCAGAAGGGCTCGTCTGCTATGGGTTGTAACCATTGCTCGTAATGGCTTAAAATCCAATCGCGGAGAAAAACAAAGGCAATCAAAAACAAGGCAAAAAACAAAAGTCCCCGCAACAGATTCCTGGTAAAAAAACGGGCAAAGCCTTGCGGGTCTTCTGTCATGATTATTGAATTATGCCCAATTGTTTTCCGATACTGCTAAAAGCAGCAATGGCTTTATCCAAATGTTTGCGTTCATGCGCTGCCGAAAGTTGAACCCTGATTCGGGCCTCTCCTTTTGGGACTACGGGATAGAAAAATCCAATCACATAAATGCCTTCTTTTAAAAGCGCATCAGCAAATTCCTGTGATTTTTTGGCATCATAAATCATTATGGGCACTATGGGGTGTGTGCCCGGCTTGATATCAAATCCAGCGGATTTAATTTTTTCGCGGAAATAGAGGGTGTTTTCTTCGAGCTTATCTCGCAATGCAGTACTTTCGGAAAGCATATCCAATACTTCAATAGACGCGCCTGTAATTGCCGGTGCCAAAGTATTGGAAAAAAGATAAGGCCTGGAGCGCTGCCTGAGCAAATCTACAATTTCCTTTCTGCCGGAAGTAAAGCCACCAGAGGCACCACCCAGTGCTTTGCCCAGAGTTCCGGTAATGATATCAATTTGTCCGATTACATTTCTAAATTCATGTGTGCCGCGTCCGGTTTCCCCCATAAACCCGGAGGCATGACATTCATCCACCATTACCAAGGCATCGTATTTTTCTGCCAAAGCACAAATTTTATCCAATTGGGCAATAGTACCATCCATGGAAAATACACCATCTGTAACCACAATTCTGAATCTTTGCTCCTGCGCATCTTTCAGTTTGGCTTCCAGATCATCCATATCATTGTGCTGAAAACGATAGCGCTTGGCTTTACACAAACGCACTCCATCAATAATAGAAGCATGGTTCAGTGCATCTGAAATAATGGCGTCTTCCGGGCCAAATAGTGGTTCAAAAACACCGCCATTGGCATCAAAAGCAGCGGCATATAATATGGTGTCTTCCGTACCCAGGAATTCGGAAATTCTGCTTTCCAATTTTTTATGGATATCCTGTGTGCCACAAATAAAGCGTACCGATGACATGCCAAAACCACGTTCATCAATGCTTTTTTTGGCGGCTTCCCTTACCTGCTTATTATTGGAAAGCCCAAGGTAATTATTGGCACAGAAATTAATCACTTCGCTGCCATCTTCTAAGCGGATAACAGCATCTTGTGCCGTGCTAATCACTCTTTCTTTTTTATATAGCCCGGCCACTTCAATTTCTTTCAATTCCGATTTTAAATGCTCTTTTAATCCTCCGTACATAGATGTTATTTTTTGTGTCGGGTAAAAATACAAAAGTAGAACGGGCTAGAATAAAAAAAGGACAGCCTGAATAGACCATCCTTTTATAAAGCATTTTTTCAGCAATTGATTATTCCATCATGGATTGAACTTTTTGCTGAAGCGCAGGATCCTGATTTACCTGGTTCATGATCTGCTGGTACCGTGTAGGTTGCATTCCAGCATCAACAACAGCATTCTGCAATTCGCTTTGCATTTCCTGCTGTGTTGAGGAAATTTTTTCTACCGCAGTTTGAAAATTAGCCAGTTCTTTTTCACTGGCTTCCACTTCCTGATTGGGGTTTTGCTGTGCATTGGCAATCTCATTGAAGCGTTCTACATCAAGACCACTTTTTTCTACTTGTTGTACCATTTCTCCCTGGTACTGTTCCTGAACCTGATTGACTTTATTCAGTGCATTCACAAATTTCTCGAGTTCTGCATCTGATACTTCAGGGGCAGATTCCTGACCACCGGCAGGAGCTTGGCTTGGCCCTTGCATTTGAGCCATTAGCGGGGTTGAAAAAAGTACTGTAGTGGCAGTAAATACTGCAAATAAAACTTGTTTAAACATAATTGATAAAATTTGATTTTTTACATGATATGAAGAATCTGATCCAATCCCAAAGTATTTAACATTGTATAACGGGTATTAACAGCATATACAATTTCTGTGACGGAAAACTCTGATTTTAAGCCTCTTTAACCAAATTGAGCACTTGTTTTAAATTGGCTATTTCAAGTGGTTTGTTGATATAAAAATTGGCATTGTATCTATTAGAGAGTAAAACATCATTTTTAGCAGATGAACTAGAAAGCATTATTACAGGAATATGTTTAATGACATTATTGTTTTTAATTCTTTGCAAAACTTCAAGGCCATTCAACTTTGGTATATTGATGTCCAGGAATACTATGTCAGGGCTTTTGGCGGCCTTGTACTTCCCTGTTTTTTCAAGAAATTGTACAGCTTCCCAACCATCTTTTACTACGATCAATTCACCACTGACATTTCCCTCCTCTAATGCTTCTGTAGTCAGCAGTATATCACCTTCATTGTCCTCTACCAATAAAATTCTGATTTGGCGCATATTATCCAATGTAACAAAAATATTTATTAATTCGATTGTTTTCAGTCTTAGAATTTTGAGCGCGGAGCTTTTTTTGGTAAAGAAAAGTAAAAGCATGCTCCTTTTCCTTCCTTGCCTTCAGCCCATATTTCTCCCCCATGCCTTTTTATAATGCGCTGGGCAATGGATAGTCCGGCACCATTTCCTGCAAACTCATTCTCAGAGTGCAATCTTTCAAAATATTTAAATAAAGCGTGGTAATATTTCATATTAAAACCAACTCCATTGTCCTTTATGCTATAGATAAACTCTTGTTTTTTTTCTTCTACATCTATTTCAATATGTGGCTTTTCTTTTTTAGAACTGTATTTCAGCGCATTGGACAGCAGGTTTCTAAGCAGGTAGTAAAGCAAATTTTTATCCCCAAATACCAATGGCTGTGGCGTGATCTCTATTGTGTATTTAGCCAAATCGTATTCGCGTCCCAAATCTTTTAGCACTTCCTTTAATAGTTGATACATATCAAATTTCTCATGCTTTATGGTTTGCTTTCCTACTTTTGAAAAAGCCAGGAGATCTTCCAATTGTTGGTACATTTTATTACTGGCATTGAGCATATCTTCAATTACTTCAAAAGCCTCTTCCAATTGATTTTTATCCCGCATTTTGATAATTGATACGAGGCAAAAATTCATAAATCGTAAAGGAGCTCTTAATTCATGTGATACTGCATAATTGAACATTTCTAATTCCTCATTACTTTCCATTAATTCAGTAGTGCGCTCAGCTACTCTTTTCTCCAGTTCTCTGTTTAATTTTCTTAGTGCCGCTTCACTTTTTTTAAGTTGCTGCTCTGCTTTTAATTTCTCTGTAATATCCGTTGCAAGCACCAATTCAGCATGTCTGCCATCAAAACTTATAATATTGCTTTGTATATCTACCATAATGATTTCTCCGGATTTCTTCTTATGTCTGAAAATTCCCTGAAAGTACAACTCACCTTTGCCTTCTGAAAGTGACACTACTTTTTTGAGTTGCTTAATATCCTCCGGGGGGCGGATATCTTTAATGGTCATAGAGAGAAAATCTTTTTGGCTATATCCATAATGCCTTACCGCAGCATTATTTACATCAAGAAAGCGAAGGGTGTCAATTTCGTAAACCCACATAGGCAGCGGGCTTGAATGAAAAATATGCCGGTATTTTTGTTCCGATTCTTTTAATTTTGAATTGATGCGTTTGCGCTCAATACTGTATATAATGCTTTTGTACAGTTCTGTTGGAGTGAATTCATCTTTGAGTAAATAATCTGAAACACCGAGTGAAAGTGTTTTTACTCCAAAGTTTTTTTGAGCATAGCCTGTCAATACTATGATTGGTATCTGCTCAGCCAGCTTGCTGATTTTTTTCACCAGTTCTTCACCACTTATATCCGGTAGAGAAAGATCGAGCAGTATAACATCAAATTGCTTGTTTTTATCTAAAACCCCAGTCGCTCCAGCGAAAGATTTCGCTTGCTGAACAAATGGATTGTTCATCTTTTCTTTAAGATAATCCTCTATAAGTATAAAATCCCCTTCATTGTCTTCTACTACCAGAACATTGAATTTATGGGTAGAGATAGTCATGTTAAGACCTCCTGTTCATTTTCTTTAAATCACAAAGTTCAACCATCATTGCTATAGGTATGAATGCAAGATCCCCATTAGTCTCTTGCTAAATGAATGATTAATTTTAATTTCACTCATTTACTTAAAAGTATTAAAAATTGTTTCATTTTTTAATGCATTTCTCCAAATTTAATTGCAATAAAAATTTATCGGGAAAATAATTGCTCACGAAACTAAAGAAGCAGAAGCTTGTACAAATACTTTTTCTGTGTCGGTAAATTCTTCAAAAGTTTTTGCTTGTTGATCAATCAAAGATGCATCGGCATCGGAAACATCACCGGATCTCAGCTTTAAGCGTTTTTTTAGTTCTTCTGTATTAGCCTGGCAGTAAATTATTTTGAAATCAAGCTGCTTTTCTTCAGCCAGTTGCATGGCCTTGATTCTCAAATTTCTTTTATCAAACCTGGCATCAAGTATTACAGAAACACCTCTGTTTGTTAAAAATTCTGCAAGCTTAATAAGCGTATTGTATGTCTCTTGGCTGACTTCAGCTTTGTAGATTTCTTGAGGTCCTTTTTCATAAAGTGGCACTCCTGTAAGATGCTTTCTAAGCGCATCAGAACGAATGATCAGAAATTGTTTTTTTGCTGCAATTTTACGCGCTACAGTACTTTTACCCGAGCCGGATAAACCACTCATAATCCAAAGTGCTGTTTTTTCAGTCTTTGTATAAGATTCGGCCAAATCAAAGTAGGCTTTGGCTTCTGCAATTATTTCATTTCGTTCTTTTGCCTGAATTTCCTGATTTTTCAATCGAAATGCAATTACTTTTCCACGGATATAAGCTCTTACACAAGCATAAAAAGGCAGTAAAGCAGCCCCTTCATAGTCGCCACTTTGTTCAAAATATTCATTCATTAATCTGTTGGCAGCAGTATATTGCTTCCTGTAATGCAGATCCATTATCAGGAATGCCAGGTCATAGACCACATCAATATTTCTAAATTCCTTATTGAATTCTATACGGTCAAAAAACTGTATTTCACCTTTATAAATGCAAATATTATTTAAGTGCAGGTCACCGTGGCATTCCCTGATCTTTCCCGATTTTTGCCTTCTTTCAAAAAGTGCTTTGTTCTTATCGAGAAAGCCCAAAGTGGATTTTCGAATTTTTTCAAAACTTACTTCAGTGATGCACTTGCCGATATATGCTTCTGTCTGATTAAAATTCTGTTCTGCAATTTTTTGAACAGCTTGTACCGAAGCATAACTGCTGATCTCCTGATCTGAGTTGGCTTTTTGATGCAGATAGGCAAGCTTTTGTGCCAATTGGGCGAAAAGTTCAGGGGAAACATCTCCGCTTTCTACTTTAGACGAAAGTATCTGCTCCTGATCAAACTGCCGCATTTTCAAAATATACTCTGCTACTTTTCCCTTTTGCTGAAAACTGAATTTGCCTTCTTTTTCATAAACAGGCAGGACTTCAATGTAGATTTCAGGTGCGAAAATTGAATTTAGGCGCAATTCTTCTTCACAATAAAATTTTCGCTTTTCCAAAGTAGTAAAATCCAAAAACCCCAGATCAAGCGGTTTTTTGAGTTTATAGGCAAAGTTTCCTGTCAGGAATATTACGGATATGTGGGTTTCTATTACCCGGATTTTATCTGAAGTAGAATGCGGGTATGAGTCGGGGTTTTGAAGGAAGTTGAGTAGTTTCATTGTGCTTAAGCTAAGAATTTTTCCTTCATTTTTTCAAGCTTGAGCTCGGTTTAATTCATCTGCGCAATCCACTTCCTTATGAGCTCCACACCTTCTGTATGCACCATTTTTTTGCCCAGTTCGGGCATCATAATTCCCGGGTCTTCTGAAATCATGCGGAAGTACAAAATAGAAGAATCGGGTTTGCCGGGATGAATGTCATATTTTAAACCGCCAGAACCCCTACCGGCAGCAATGGGAGATTTATAAATGCCGAGTGCTGTTTTGCGCTTTTGATAATAATCGAGAAAAAATCCACTGGTATTGGCCGGGCCCTCGGCTCTGTGGCAGTGGGCACAATTGATATCGAGATAAGCACGTGCTCTTTGTTCCAGATTGCCTGATTCGGGATCATCCCATAATGGCACGGCATCCAGTTCGCTTATATTTTGATGCAATCCGGCTAAAAGTCCATTTTCGCTCCAATATTTCAGTTGATTGGCACTTACATCTGCATAATCAAACTGCTTGTTCAGTTGACGGGAAGTAGGGCCAATGGGCATCATTTTATTGGATTTGCTGTGACAGCCTTTGCATTGATTTTGAGTGGGTACCGAATAATTGAGCTGCTTTTCAGTACCGTCATAGTGCACCCAGCTGATGTTGATGCGTTCCCCGGCTATTACCAGGTAAGCTTCTGTTTGCTCTTCATTCCAGACATAAGCTTCTGCTTTCCACTCCTCACCTTCATTGATCAGCAACCGGGTTTCAAGAATGCGTCTTTCGCCTTCGGGTTTTCTGAAATCAGCAGGGTAGTAAAAGTTCTTGATCAGTATGGTGCCTTCGGGAAAATCCATTGTCTCAGTAGGATGGTATTTTGCCATTTTTCCTTCGGGTAATTTTACAAACCTGGCCTTAAAAGCATAATCCGAAAAAAGCGGAGTGGCCAAATCATAAGGAACAACACCTTCAGCCGGTTCCAGGTTTTTCATGGGTTTTTTAAAAAAACCGAGAACAGATAATTTTTCAGCTTCCACATCAGAAGCTTCTATACTCTCTCCATCCAGATTCACTTCTTCTATAGCAACCTGTTCTTTGCCGGGGTCTTGTGCACAGGCATAGATCAGCAGTGCTAAAACAGATAAAACAAAATATTTAAGCATTGTAGGGATCCACTTTATTCTTATAAACGCACAGCGGGGAAATTCGTTGGTTCGCAATTGAATTGGTCGAGTTCCGTAATAATATTTGCAAAATCATTGGCTGCATCAATATTTGCAAATTTGGCACCATTATTTTCACCTACACAAATTTGATAAGGCGCAACATAGTTCCCGTCTTTCTGCTCAATTTCAGGATCGAAAAATCCGTCAAATAAGATATCGGGACGACTAAAAGGGAATTTAAACAACAACAATTTGCCCAGGTCATTGCCAAAAGTAGGAAATTGGAAAAGCCCTTTGCTGATAGTGTTGTTGTAGATTGAAATGCTTTTGGGGTAAGGGTTAAAGTCTGGATCATCATAGGGCTTTTGCACCAGTTTATAGCTGGCTATTGCAATACCAATGGTTTTGTTTCTATCAATTTCATTGTCAAAAATCTCAACTGCTGTGGTTGCAAGTACCATTATTCCAGTTCCGGGAGGCACTTCCCCTACTATATTACCTTCGGGCGCAAAATTTCTGTAGTTGTTTGAAATCACTTTATTATTAAATACACGAACTTCCCGACCATTTTGTGTAAGGTCGGGCATATCAAAAATCAAAATGCCCCCGGTGTTTTCATGTGCCAAACAATCATAAACATCCGCTCGCACACAGTTTTCAATTTCAATACCGGCCACATTGTGATAGGCTGTACAATTTCTAACAATGACATCTCTCGACTGCCCCACATAAATCCCTGCATCTGATGCGCCAATTGAAGTAGAATTATCTATCAAAACCCGATCACAATCCACGGGATAAAAACCATAGGCTCCATTTTCTTCTTTGGGTTCGCCCAGCCATTCGGTTTTTACATTTTTAAAAGTCAGGCCATCTATTTTCTGCGCTTTAATCAAATCGCCTTTTGAATCCTGAAGTGTAATATCCAGAACAGTGATGTTTCTGCCATTTGTGATTTTGAGCCCTTCGGAGCCCTCTTCCTGACCTCTGAAAGACAGAAAAGTTTTGTCCATTCCTGCTCCGCGAATGGTAATGTCATTTTTACCTTCTAACCATATAGTGCCTTTGAATTTGTAATGGCCTTCAGGGATATCAATTGTATCGCCATCATTGGCTTTTATAAATTTGGTATTCAGGCTTTTTTCAATGCTTTTCCACTGAATGCCTTCCTTTTGTTCAGAACAGGAATAAAGCAAAAATAAGATTGCGGAAAAAAGGATTATCCTTAAATGATTCATATTATAATTGTTTGGGAAACAGGTAAAATTCTTGAATGCATAAAGATAGGGGAAATCTGATAAACCGAATTCTTAGATTCAACAAAACAATGCTAACTCTAACAATCCTTAAAGGGCTTTAGTATAAACTCTTGATAAAAGCATTGATTATTATTAGTAATGTTTTTTCCATCCACTTAGCTTGCTTAATTTTATAGGATGAAAAAACATGCAGATACATTAATTATTGGAGCTGGTGTAGTGGGGCAGTCTATAGCATTGAGTGAGGCTTTAAAAGGCAAGAAAGTAAAGATTTTAGACCGTTCTCAAAAATCTGCGGGAGCATCTGTTCGAAATTTCGGTATGTGCTGGCCAATAGGGCAAAGTGCGGGTTTCTTTTTTGATATTGCCTTGCGCAGCAAATCCATTTGGGAAGATATTGCCCGACACACGGGAATGTATCTCGACAAAAAAGGCGCATTATATATTGCGCGCAATAAAGCCGAGCTTGATGTACTGGAAGAATTTGTAAAAAATTCTGCTGGAAAAGGATACAAAGTAAAAATGCTGACACCGGATGCTGCAATGAAAATCAGTCCCGGATTAAAAAAAGACGGATTACTTGCAGCCATGCACAGCAAAACTGAGATCATCTTAGATCCGAGGGAAGCATTGGAGTTACTTCCGGTCTATCTGAAGGAGAGGTATTCTGTAGATTTTCACTGGGAAACCTGCGCCCTGCATATTGAAGGGCAAAATGTCTATACCTCAAGAGGGGAAACCCTAAAAGCCGATAAAATTTATCTATGTAATGGTCCGGATTTCGAAACGCTATATCCCGATATTTTCATGCAAGCCGGTATCACCAAGTGTAAACTACAAATGATGCGCACTAAAAAACAGCCCGGCAACTGGCGCATTGGCCCGGCACTGACAAGTGGTTTGACTTTTACAAATTACCCTGCTTTTAGCGAATGTAAAAGCATCAATGCACTTAGAAAAAGTATTGAGAAGGAATATCCAGAATATTTAAGATGGGGCATTCAGGTGATGGCCTCACAAATGGCAGACGGGGCTATCACTATTGGCAAATCCCAGGAACATGGCTGGATGCCCGAACCTTTTGATAAAAAACACATCAATGAATTGATACTGGATCATCTCAGCGGATTTTTCGAAGCACCGGTAATGGATATTGCGGAAACCTGGCATGCGGTATATGCTAAATCTACACGGGGGGAAAATGTGCTGGTGCATCCGGTAAACGACCATGTAACCATAGTAAATGCCCTGGGCGGAGCCGGAATGACTTTGGCGCCCGGCTTAGCAGAAAAAATTACTTCCGGCAATTTCAGGCTTTCTAATTTTGCTTTTGTTTCGGGGAAGAGGTGAGGGCAGTTTTGTTTGGAATGAGCTAGAACCTGATAGGCTCGCCCGTCCGAATGCCCGCATGAACAAAGTCATTCGGGCAGGACTCAGCCGGGCGGACATTCGCTATGCTTCAGGCTATGCTGCAAAATGCGCGCCAGCGGGGAGCTCCGATAGACTGGCAGCGATTACGCTCGTGCCGATCTCCAGCCTTTCTGCCGTTTTCCTGATGAGCTTTTCCAGTTGGTTATCGTTGTAGAGGTCCAGGTTGTGGCGCAGCGGTGGGCGGCTGCTGTCCCTCAGCTCTACTTTTAGGGTAGCCCGCATCCTGTCCAGGCCTTCCAGCTTGATGCCGCCCAGCACCGTGAGCCTTAGCAGTTCGTTCTGGTAGATCAGTTGTTCGGGGTTGCTCGGGTTAAATTGCTTTGCTGACATAGAAAAACATTTTTTCAGTACCTTATTGGGTGTAAAGGTATATTTTCCAATTCAACAAAACAAGCCTATCGGATTTTTAGTTACCTTTTCCTATGCCTATATTTGTGTTAAACTAACAAAACACGGTCGTTCTGACCCTTTTAAGGTACTTATCATGGGATTGGATTTCGGTAAAAAACTGGCGGAGTGCAGGAAGGCTAAAAACCTCTCGCAAAAGGAACTGGCTAAGCTCCTGAACACCTCGCATTCGGTGATCGGCAAGTACGAGAGGCAGGAGATGACGCCCTCCATTGAAGCTGCCGTGAAGCTGGCGAACCTGCTCGGCACTACCGTGGGGTATCTGCTCGGTGAGAACAAGGAGGCAGGTTTTATGAAAGATCCCGCTATGCTAAAAAGGTGGCAGGAGATTGAGGCGCTGCCCGAGGAGGACAAGACATGCGTGCTCTATACCGTGGACAACCTGTTGAGGGCGGCCAAACTTAAAATGATTTGATTTTCCTCATGGATTATCACCATTTTCTAAATTGCTTGTACTTGCATTGATGGATGTTTTTTATTTAAGAACCACTTATCAAAAACCGCTATATAAATGCTGAAAAAGCACTTTTTCAAATTAGCTGCTCTGCTGTTTATTTTAATTATATACTTCGTAAGTAATGATTATTACTATCAAAAAAAGGCTTTTGATAATGGAAGTACTGTAAGTGTTGAAGTGTATAAAACTCGATGTAGGAGAACAGGTACTAGCTTAATTGACGTAAAAAACAATGGTGAAGTACATACAGTCAAGGCAAGTAAGAGAAACTGCAAAACATTAATAAAAGGCCAAAGAATAAAAGTCTTATTTTCTCCAGAAAATGACTCATATTATTGGAATAAAGAGCCTTCAAAAATACCTATTTACTTTTTCCCATTTATAATATTTCTTATAGCATACCTATTAATATTAGACAGAAGAAATTAATTTACTGGATTAGCCATTACATATTTAAAAGAGGGCAATTTGAACTTATCTATCTCAATAGACTTCTGTTCATAATCAACCGCAGTTTGAACCATGTGTGTCATAAAACTCTTGGTTTCGATTTTTAAGGGCAGGCTTTTTGTTTTTTCTAAAATAGGATACCAATGACCGTACTTATGCCCCTTGTAAAGCTTGGGGTCTATTTTTAAATAATTGCTATTATACCATATTATTGTTTCTCCAAATTTTGACTTTACTGATACAATATCAGTAGGTATTCCCAAAATAGTATCTTTTCTATCTAAACTCTTAATCCCAATTAGTTCATCAATGAAATCTCTACTATCTACTGTTATTGCAGTATCCGAACCTTCTTCCCAAGAGTAAATTAATTTATTTTCTGGATCATATAATTGATATCCTCTTTTCTGCCCCCCTGTCATTACAGATAAATAATTTTGGTTTTTATAGAAATACCTTTGTTTTGCCTTGCCGTCACTTCCATACTCTTCTTCTATTTTTGCATTCCATAGGCTATCAGATATAATCTTAGGGTTAGGGTTTAACGCTTCTATTTCATATACTACAACCCCTTCGAAATCCTGGGCTTGAACAGCGTAACAAAAACAAAATATAACTAATGTAATTAATTTCATAACGTGTGTTTTATTCTTCATTTTTACTTTCTTCATTTACGATTTTTCCTGCTGAAGCAGGAACAGCACCATCAATAACTCTTTCAGCCGCATTTAACTGTATAAATTCATTGCTCGCTTTCTTACCTTTTTCAGTAAACTCGTTCTTTGTTTCTTGGCTTGCTGATTTACGGGATGCCCTATCCTTAGCATTAGCTATCTCAACCTTCTTATTACCACTGCCTAAATCTGCATTTTTAACTTTACTACTGTAGGCTTTCCCTATTCCATAGCTCACTAAGGTTTGTTGTACGACATCTTTAACATCAATCTCATCATCTTTCAGTGCAGCTTGTAGTGTATTATTTATCCCTTCAATTAAAATATCCCCTCCTTCTTTTATCATTATCTCAAGTGCTTTCCTGTTTCGGGATTTCGCAAAGAAAGAAGCCCATTTACTCATTCCCCCATCAAATGCACCAGAAACTGCTCCTGTAGCCGTTGAGATAACAACATCCTCCCATACTATATTTTTTAAGGCTGTTTCTGCATCATTTCCTTCTACAAAGAAAGCTACGGCAAATTGAGCAACAATCTCTGTAATCGCTCCAGCTATCGCCCCACTTATGCAAGTGGCACAATCCCCATCTTTATCATCTAAGACAATAGGATTACCATCCATAGTCATGTAAGGACTTTGCCATGGCATCGATGCGGTCTTGGGGTCGATCGACCACCACCTGAGTAGCCTTGTGTCCATCTGCCTGAAGTGCGTGGTGTATAGCCCCTTGGCTATCTCATCGTCCCTCTCACTGCCTTGGTAGCCGAAGCGATAGGGTGAATTGGCGTAGAATACCCTCCCGGGCATTAACATCCCGCCTGTATAGTAATTATTAGCTACAATAATATTTGAATTGTTCAGGCGCTTAGTCATCTAACTTCTCCTTCTTAGATTTCTTCTTTTTTTCCTTTTTGGGTTGCTCATCCTCCGCTTCTTCCATTTCTGTCTCTTGAACATCTTCTTCTGGCAAATCTTCTATTTCTTCCTGCTCAATTTCTTCTACTTGCTCAGGGGCAATTGTATCCTTTTCATTTGTAACTGCTTGCTGCTTTACCGCTTGCAGTGCCTCTTCTGAGCAGTATTCTTCCAGGTTGTCTTTTGCATTTTGATCGCCAGATTCTGCTGCTTTTTCCCAGTCTGAGCAAGCCATTTCTGCTTCACCCATGGCATAATAGGCTATTGCCCTGCCATTCAGCGCTCGATAGTGGTTATTGTCAAATTTATCAAGGATTGTGGTATAAGTATCGGCTGCTTTTGCATAATTGCCGCTTTGCGATTCAGCACTGGCTTTATTGATAAATGCAATCTCATTGTTGGGATTGTGTGCCAGGCAATTGTCAAGTGCCCGAATTGCTTTTTCAAATTGTTTTAGGTGCAGGTAGCATAAACCCAGTTCAAGATTGACGTACTCGGGTTTGAAATTGTTTTTTGCCAAATCTTCAAGGTAGGAAACTGCCCTTTCATATTCACCTGTTTTCCGGCTGCTGCGACCAAGTTGTAATTTGGCTTCATTGGAAAGTTTTTCTTTGGAGTAATTCGTTTTAGCAAGCATTTCATAGGCCTCTTCATCTTTTCCAAGTTCCAGCAAAAGTTTTGCGCGCTTTACCTGTACCTCTTCATTGTCGGGGCTGATTTCCAGAGCTTTGGTAAAATCAGCCAACGCTGCTTCCTTCCTGTTTATTTTATAATTGGCCACGCCCCGCAAATCGTAATAAAATGAAAACTGAGGGTCTTGTTGTATCAATTGATCATAATCTTTTACTGCAGCTTCAAATTTTTCCCTTTCCATATAAATGGCTGCACGATTGCGCCTGGCGTAGTCATAAGAAGGATCTATGTTAAGTGCTTTTGAAAAATCATCCAAAGCTTTATCCTTTTCTCCCATGCTGCTGTAGAGAATACCTCTTTCAGCATATGCTTTTTTATAATTACCATTAATTTGAATGGCCTTGGTATAGCTGTCAACAGCTGCTTGCTTATCTCCTTTAGCTGAATAACTGTAGCCTTGAGAGTAATAAGCTTCAGCCGTTTGTGCCTGTAGCTGAGCGGACAGAAGCACAATTGCAGCAATAATAAAAAACAATTTTTTCATAACCGATTGTTTGTTCGGAATGAATATAAAGATTATTTGTTCTTCTTTATCAAAAAAGAGGATAAATAACTAAGACCTATCAAAGCAAATTATAGATAAGGAAAATCAAGCCTGAGCAGGTGGGCCACCAAAATTCATAGGAATACCCTGCACCTGTTCTGTGTCCTTTATCTCTCCATGCGTGGCTTCAAACTTGGCGACATTTTCTTTAAGAGCTTTCATCAATCGCTTTGCATGTTGTGGAGTCATGATAATCCTGGATTTGACTTTAGCCTTGGGAACTCCGGGCATTACGCGTACATAATCCATCACAAACTCTGCATTGGAATGCGTGATAATGGCCAGGTTGGCATAAATGCCTTCTGCCATTTCTTCGTTTAATTCAATATTCAGTTGATTCTGATTATTAGCTTTCTGGTTTTGATCTTTTTTATCTGCCATAAGTTCAATTTACAAAAAAGGCCGGTATTAACCGACCTTTCAATTTAATTATTTAAAATTTAGGCTTTATCACCGCCTTCTTCTAATTCACGCTCAGCTTTTGCAGCTTCTCTTTCTTTCTTAGCGGCAAGCAGTTTTTCATACTCCGCTTTAGATCCGACAATCACATCTTTCCAAACACGAGTACCTGTACCTGCCGGTATTTTGTGTCCAACAATAACGTTTTCTTTCAGACCTTTAAGGTAATCGTCTTTAGCCGCAATTGAAGCAGTGCTCAACACCTTGGTTGTTTCCTGGAACGATGCAGCTGATATCCAGCTTTCAGTACTTAAAGAAGACCTGGTAATACCCTGAAGTACTGGTTCAGAAGTAGCTGCAATCGCATCGCGATAAGCAACTGCTTTTTTGTCATTGCGCTTCAGATAAGAGTTTTCTTCTCTGATTTGACGCAGGGTAACAATCTGTCCTACTTTTAGATTGGCTGAATCTCCAGAATCTTCGATTACTTTCTTATCAAATATCTGATCGTTTTCTTCGATAAATTCAAATTTATCAACAGCATCTTTTTCCAAAAAGCGTGTATCCCCAGCATCAAGAATTCTCACTTTACGCATCATCTGACGAACAATCACTTCGATGTGTTTGTCATTGATTTTCACTCCCTGCAAGCGATAAACTTCCTGTATCTCATTCACAATATATTCCTGAACAGCCCAAGGGCCTTTAATTGCCAGTATATCTGTAGGTGTAATTGCTCCTTCCGAAAGCTGCATTCCAGCTTTTACAAAGTCATTTTCCTGAACCAAAATATGCTTGGTCAAAGGAACCATGTATTTCTTTTTGACTCCATCTTTGGACTCTACCAAAATTTCACGATTACCCCTTTTAATGCCACCGAAACTCACCACTCCATCAATAGCTGTAACTACCGCAGGATTAGATGGGTTTCTTGCTTCTACCAGTTCAGTTACTCGTGGAAGACCTCCGGTAATATCCCTTACTTTTCCTGATGATCTCGGAATTTTCACAAGGATATGGCCTACTTTAACTTTCTCACCTTCATCTACTGTAATGTGAGAACCTACAGGCAGGTTATATTCCTTCAGCACTTCACCTTTTTTACCAGTAATATTAATAGTAGGTATCTTTTTCTTATCGCGGGTTTCTACCACAACTTTTTCTTTGTGGCCGGTCTGCTCATCAGCTTCTTCCCTAAAGGTAACACCATCAATAAGATTGAGGTATTCTACTTTACCTTCATGCTCAGAAATAATAACAGCATTATAAGCATCCCATGAACAAAGCAAATCATCTTTCTTGACCTTTTGCCCATCTTTAACATGAAGAATAGAGCCATATGGTATATTGTTGATCATTAAACTCACCTTTTTCTTAGGTTCATTCAATCTCAATTCTCCAGTTCTTCCAATTACTTTCTGCTCTTTTTCGCCTTGTTTATTGACAGAGTTTACAGTTCTTACACCTTCTAATTCAATTTCACCGTCAAATTTAGCGCGCAGTTCAGATTCAGCTGCAATATTAGATGCAGTACCACCAGCGTGGAAAGTTCTAAGTGTTAACTGTGTACCCGGCTCACCAATAGACTGAGCAGCTATAATACCTACCGAGTCTCCGGTTTTGGCAATCCTGTTATTGGTAAGATTTCTACCGTAGCATTTCACACAAACACCGCGTTTGGTTTCGCAAGTTAATACAGAGCGGATTTCCACCATTTCGATAGGTGATTTTTCAATCTTATTTGCAATAGCTTCAGTAATCTCATCACCGGCTTTTGCATAAAGTTCATCACTTATCGGATCATATATATCATGCAGACTTACACGTCCGACAATTCTATCGAAGAGTGATTCTACAATATCTTCGTTTTCTTTGAGGGCCGTTACTTCAATTCCTCTCAAGGTGCCACAGTCTTCTTCAAGAATAACAACATCCTGGGCAACATCTACCAATCTTCTGGTCAAATAACCGGCATCTGCTGTTTTAAGAGCTGTATCCGCAAGACCTTTACGCGCACCGTGTGTAGAGATAAAATATTCCAATACTGATAGCCCTTCTTTCAAATTTGAAAGAATCGGGTTTTCAATAATTTCTCCACCAGTATTGGATCCACCTGATTTTCTAGGCTTAGCCATCAAACCACGAATACCTGATAACTGGCGAATCTGCTCTTGCGAGCCCCTTGCTCCTGAATCAAGCATCATATACACTGAGTTGAATCCCTGACGATCATTTTCAAGATTGGTCATCAAAGTTTTAGTCAAACGCGTATTCATACGTGTCCAAATATCCACTACCTGGTTGTAACGCTCATTGTTGGTGATCAGACCCATGTTGTAGTTTTCCCATACACCATCCACTTCAGCCTGGGCTTCAGCAAGCATATCTACTTTATCATCGGGAATTAACAAGTCTCCCAGGTTAAATGACAGTCCACCTTTGTACGACCAATGGAAACCTAAATACTTAATAGCATCTAAGAATTCTGTAGTCCGTGGAATATCAGTTTGCTTAATCACATAACTGATTACCTGTCCGAGTGTTTTCTTTTTCAATAAAACATTTATAAAACCAGCTTCATTAGGTACTACTTCATTGAAAATAACCCTTCCGGTAGTTGTTTCAACGATTTTTTCCTCGTAATTGCCGTCTTCATCTCTTAAAGTAACACGTACTTTGATGACAGCATGCAGGTCAATCTTATTTTCATTATAGGCAATGATGACTTCTTCTGGAGAATAGAAAGTCATTCCTTCACCGCGAATTGGGACTTCCTTAGTGCTTTTTCTTTCTTTGGTCATGTAGTACAGACCCAAAACCATATCCTGAGATGGCAGCGTAATTGGCGAACCATTCTGAGGATTCAGCACATTGTGTGAAGAAAGCATCAGCATTTGAGCTTCAAGAATTGCCGCATTACTCAAAGGAACGTGAACAGCCATTTGGTCACCGTCAAAATCCGCGTTGAATGCAGTACAGGCAAGCGGGTGCAGTTGTATGGCTTTTCCTTCAATTAATTTAGGCTGGAATGCCTGAAAACTCAATCTGTGCAGCGTTGGAGCACGATTGAGCATTACAGGATGTCCCTTCAAAATATTTTCAAGAATATCCCAAATCACAGGTTCTTTTCTGTCAACCAGTTTTTTAGCTGATTTTACAGTTTTCACTATGCCTCTTTCAATCAGCTTGCGAATAACAAAAGGCTTGAAAAGCTCAGCAGCCATATCCTTTGGAATACCACATTCGCTCAATTTTAAATCTGGCCCTACTACAATTACCGAACGACCGGAATAGTCAACCCTTTTACCCAGCAAATTCTGACGGAAACGCCCTTGTTTACCTTTGAGCACATCGCTTAATGATTTCAGAGCTCTTCCTCCTTCAGCTTTTACAGCATTGGATTTCCTTGAGTTGTCAAACAAAGAATCAACTGCTTCCTGAAGCATTCTTTTCTCATTTCTGAGGATAACTTCAGGCGCTTTGATCTCCATCAATCTTTTCAGACGGTTGTTCCTGATAATTACTCTTCTGTAGAGGTCATTCAGGTCGGAACTTGCAAAACGTCCACCATCCAACGGCACCAAAGGCCTTAATTCAGGTGGAATAACAGGTAAGTATTGCATGATCATCCACTCGGGACGATTTTCCATTCTATTGTTTGCATCTCTGAAAGCTTCAACTACAATCAACCTTTTGAGTGCCTCTGCTTTTCTTTGCTGAGAAGTCTCATTGGCTGCCTGATGCCTTAATTGATAAGAGAGATCATCTAATTGCAGACGAGACAAAAGCTCTTTGATAGCCTCTGCTCCCATAGCTGCGATGAACTTATTGGGATCATCATTGGGCAGCATCTGGTTTTCCTTGGGTAATTTTTCAAGGATGTCCAGGTATTCTTCTTCAGTTATCAGTGAAAGGTATTCAAAAGGATTTCCTTTTGCATCTTCCATCTGCCCAGCTTCACCAGCCTGAACGATAACATATCGTTCGTAGTAAACTATAGACTCCAGCTTTTTAGAAGAAAGCCCCAGCAAATAACCAATTTTATTTGGCAATGATTTAAAGTACCAAATGTGCACAACAGGAACTACCAATTTAATATGGCCCATGCGCTCTCTTCGCACTTTCTTTTCAGTTACTTCTACACCACAGCGATCACAAACGATTCCTTTATAACGGATGCGCTTGTATTTACCACAATAACATTCAAAATCTTTAACAGGCCCAAAAATTCGCTCACAGAACAAGCCGTCTCTTTCGGGCTTGTAGGTTCTGTAATTAATGGTTTCAGGTTTTAAGACTTCCCCATATGACCTTTCGAGAATGGCATCCGGGGAGGCCAGGCTGATCGTCAATTTGGTAAAGTCGAAACTTGTTTTATTATCCTTTTTTATAGGCATTGGAATTCCTCCTGATTTTACTTTAATAGAAACTATTCAAAACTCAATTCAAGACCCAGTCCTCTTAATTCGTGTAACAACACATTAAAAGATTCGGGTAAAGAAGCGTCTGGCAGATTATCGCCTTTTACAATGGCTTCATAGGCTTTTGCCCTGCCTTGTATATCATCTGATTTAATTGTAAGCAATTCCTGCAAGATATTGGCAGCACCATATGCTTCAAGTGCCCATACCTCCATTTCACCAAGTCGCTGACCACCAAACTGTGCTTTACCACCAAGGGGTTGCTGTGTAATGAGTGAGTACGGACCGATGGAACGGGCGTGCATTTTGTCTTCGATCATGTGGGCCAGTTTGAGCATATAAATCACTCCAACTGTAGCTTTCTGGTGGAATCGATCTCCTGTCTCGCCATCATAAAGATAGGTTTGTCCTAAACGCGGCAATCCTGCTTCATCTACTTTCTCGTCAATTTCTTCATAAGAAGCTCCGTCAAAGATTGGAGTGGCATATTTTACACCTGTTTTCTCTCCTGCCCAACCAAGTACGGTTTCATAAACCTGTCCAAGGTTCATCCTTGAAGGTACACCCAGTGGATTCAATACAATATCTACAGGAGTACCATCTTCTAAGAATGGCATGTCTTCTTCGCGCACAATTTTAGCAACAATACCTTTGTTACCGTGACGTCCGGCAAGTTTATCACCAACTTTGAGTTTTCTCTTTTTAGCCAAATAAACTTTAGCCATTTGCAATACACCGTTTGGCAATTCATCACCTACAGAGATGTTGAATTTCTCGCGCTTGTAGCGTCCGAGCTCTTCATTGGTTCTTAGTTTGTAGTTGTGCAACATGGTTTTGATAAGGCCGTTCATTTTATCGTCCTTAGTCCAATTGTTGTAATCTACATTTTCGAAATCTACATCTGCAAGAACTTTCTGTGTAAATTTCACGCCTTTTGCTATTACATCTTCTTTAAAGATATTAATAACACCGGCAGAAGTTTTACCATTCAGCAGCTTGTAGAGTTTCTGAATCAAAAGATTTGTAATCTCTTTTACATTCTTATTGTGCTCATCCTCAATACGCTCGAGCAAAGGTTTTTCCTTTGTTTTAGAAGATTTATCCTTGCGCGCCCTTGCGAAAAGTTTGGTGTCGATTACCACACCTTTAGTTGATGGTGGTGCTTTCATTGAAGCATCTTTCACATCTCCGGCTTTGTCACCGAAAATAGCACGCAACAATTTTTCTTCAGGAGTAGGATCAGATTCACCTTTAGGTGTGATTTTTCCAATAAGGATATCTCCATCCTTAATGTGTGCTCCAATTCTTACAATACCATTTTCATCCAATTCCTTAGTGGCTTCTTCACTCACATTGGGAATATCATTGGTCAATTCTTCTTCGCCAAGTTTGGTATCTCTCACATCCATTTCATATTCCAAAATGTGCAGAGAAGTAAAAATATCTTCTTTAACAACTTTCTCGGATACCACAATAGCATCCTCGAAATTGTAACCTTTCCAGGGCATAAACGCCACTTTCAGGTTTCTTCCAAGTGCCAGTTCGCCCTTTTCAGTAGCATATCCTTCACAAAGAATGTCTCCTTTTTTGACACGCACACCTTTTGATACGATAGGTTTGAGGTTGATGCAAGTGTTTTGATTGGTTTTCTTGAATTTAGTCAATTCATATGTTTTGGAATCTCCTTTAAAAGAAACCAATTCATCATCCTCGTCCATATCGTATTTTACTACGATTATGTCAGCATCAACATATTCAACTACACCATCACCTTCCGCATTGATTAGTGTCCTGGAATCGCGCGCTACAACTTCCTCTATACCTGTACCAACAATAGGAGATTGAGGCTGCAAAAGAGGAACTGCCTGACGCTGCATGTTTGATCCCATCAAAGCACGGTTGGCATCATCATTTTCCAGAAAAGGAATGAGTGATGCTGAAACACCTACAATTTGATTAGGCGCCACATCCATATATTCCAATTCATCTGGTTGAAGAATAGGAAATTCACCGGAGTGTCTTGCTTTAATTCTATCGTTGAGGAAATTACCTTTACCATCAATAGGCGCATTTGACTGTGCAATACGCTTGTCATCTTCTTCTTCCGCAGAGAGGTAGCGGGGCTGATCGGTTACATTGACAATACCTTCTTTCACCTCTTTATAAGGTGTTTCGATAAAGCCCATTCTGTTGATCTTAGCATGTACACAAAGTGTAGAGATCAAACCAATGTTTGGACCTTCAGGTGTTTCAATAGTACAAAGCCTTCCGTAGTGAGAATAGTGAACGTCACGCACCTCAAAACCAGCTCTTTCACGAGATAAACCACCTGGGCCGAGTGCTGAAATTCTTCTCTTATGAGTAATTTCAGAAAGCGGATTTGTTTGGTCTAAAAACTGAGACAACTGACTGGTACCAAAAAATGAATTGATAACAGAGGAAAGTGTTCTTGCATTGATCAAGTCAATTGGAGTAAATACTTCATTGTCACGAACATTCATTCGCTCTCTGATGGTTCTGGCCATTCGCGCCAAACCAACACCAAACTGACCATACAATTGTTCTCCTACGGTTTTTACCCGTCTGTTGCTAAGGTGGTCAATATCATCAATCTCAGCTTTTGCATTGCTCAACTGGACAAGATATTTTACAATGGCAATGATATCTTCTTTAGTAAGTGTTTTGGTATCAACACTCATGTCGATATCCAATTTTCTATTGATTTTATAGCGCCCTACTTCACCGAGATCATATCTTTTATCAGAGAAAAATAATTTTTCAATAATTCCTCTTGCAGTTTCATCATCAGGCGCATCGCTTCCGCGCAACTGACGGTAAATGTGCTGAACCGCTTCAATTTCAGAATTTGAAGTATCCTTTTGCAATGTGTTGTAAATAATTGCATAATCAGCACTCAATTCTTCTTTCTGAAGAATTACTGTTTCAACATCTGTTTCAAGGATTTGCTCTATAGCTTCATCATCGAGAATTGTATCGCGTTCAAGAATAACTTCGTTCCTTTCAATTGACACAACCTCACCGGTATCTTCATCCACAAAATCCTCAATCCATGATTTAAGAACTCTTGCTGCGAGCTTTCTGTCTTTAATCTTTGGAATGTTCTTTTTATTTACTTTCACTTCATCGGATAAACCAAAGAGTTCAAGTATGTCTTTATCATTGTCATAACCAATTGATCTTAAAAGCGTGGTTACAGGGAACTTCTTTTTACGATCAATATAGGCATACATCACATTATTGATGTCTGTTGCAAATTCCATCCATGCACCTTTAAAAGGAATTACACGGGCAGAATAAATTTTAGTGCCGTTGGGGTGGAAGCTTTGTCCGAAGAACACACCAGGTGAACGATGCAATTGAGAAACAACAATTCTTTCGCCACCATTAACTACAAAAGTCCCTTTGGGAGACATGTAGGGAATATTTCCAAGGAAAACATCCTGAACAATAGTTTCAAAATCAACGTGTTCCTCATCATTACATGATAAGCGCAGCTTAGCTTTTAAAGGCACACTATAGGTGAGCCCTCTTTCCATACATTCTTCTATGGAGTAGCGCGGAGGATCAACAAAGTAGTCAAGAAATTCCAGTTCGAAAATATTCCGGGTATCTGTAATCGGAAAATTTTCCATAAAAACCTTAAAAAGACCTTCATCTTCTCGGTTTTCAGCGGTTGTTTCCAACTGGAAAAAGTCTTGAAAAGACTTTAACTGTATGTCTAATAAATCGGGATATTCACTTATTCGAGCAATTTTTCCGAAATTAATTCTTTCGGGGTAAGTCGTTTGAGCCATAGAAACAAAGAAGTTTAAATAAAAAAACAATAATTGATAAATAGGCTTAGTCGCCAAACAGACGTACTAACCCTATTTATAATTATTTTTAGTACCGGTAAAAATTGAATTTACTTCAACTCAACACTGGCACCTGCCTCTTCCAACTTGGCCTTGATAGACTCAGCTTCGTCTTTAGATGCAGCTTCTTTTACCGGTTTTGGAGCTCCGTCCACCAATTCCTTGGCTTCTTTCAGACCCAATCCGGTAATTTCTTTAACAAGTTTAACGACAGTAAGTTTACTACCACCGGCAGCAGTCAGAACTACGTCAAACTCAGTTTGTTCTTCAGCAGCATCGGCTTCACCGCCACCGCCACCACCGGCAACAGCTACTGCTGCAGCGGCAGGTTCAATACCATATTCTTCTTTTAAGATGTCAGCCAGCTCGTTTACCTCTTTTACAGTAAGGTTAACAAGTTGTTCTGCAAACTCTTTTAAATCAGCCATTTTACAAATTTTTTAATTGATTAAATATTTATGCGTCCTTTTGGGACAGTGTTTTAAGAATACCTGAGAGCTTCTGTCCTCCGCTACCCTGTAGGGCAGAAATAACATTTTTAGCAGGAGACTGAAGCAATGCAATCACATCACCGATAAGTTCATTCTTAGATTTGAGGGAAGCCAGCTTCTCGAGCTGCTCATCTCCAATAATGATGTCTGTATCGATATATGCAGCCTTCAGGTAAGGCTTTTCTGATGATTTTCTGAATTCTTTGATTATTTTGGCCGGAGTATTGGCAACGGCACTGAACATAAGTGCAGTAGTGCCTTTCAAAACAGAGTCTGAACCTTCAAATGTACGATCGGATTTCTCCAAAGCAAATTTGATCAAAGTGTTTTTAGCTACTTTCATCTCTATTTCTTTGCCAAAACAAAGTCTTCTCAAGTTGTTTATCTCCTCAACCGTCAAACCGGAAGTATCGGTAAAGTAAAAATTGTCGGCTTCTGAAAACTTTTTTGCCAACTCGTCAATAACAAGTGCTTTATCTTCTCTTTTCATTTTATATACCGCTTACAGATTTAGTATCAATTTTCACAGAAGGACTCATTGTACTTGCCATGAAGATACTTTTGAAATAAATTCCTTTCGCTGATGATGGTTTCATTTTGCTCAATGTCTGCAATAATTCAGCAGCATTTTCCCTCAACTGTTCGGCAGAAAAAGAAACCCTTCCTACTGAAGCATGTATGATCCCAAATTTATCAACACGAAAAGCAATTTTTCCTTTCTTCACTTCTTTCACTACATCACCAATATCATTGGTAACAGTCCCTGACTTAGGATTGGGCATCAGGTTTCTTGGTCCCAACACACGTCCCAATCGGGCAATTTTAGGCATTACACTTGGCGATGCTATTACAACATCAATATCTGTCCATCCGCCTGAGATCTTTTCTACATAATCATCAAGGCCAACATGGTCAGCGCCAGCAGCTTTTGCTTCTTCTTCTTTATCTGGTGTGCAAAGTACAAGAACTGTTTTGTCCTTTCCAGTACCATTTGGTAAAGAAACTGTACCACGTAATGCCTGATCAGCTTTTCGGGGATCTACACCTAATTTAATGTGTAGGTCCACTGAAGCATCAAATTTTACTTTCGTGAGTTCTTTGATCAAAGCACAAGCTTCGGATAAAGGATATTCTTTACCTGCCTCAACTTTGTCCTGAACTGCTTTTCTATTTCTAGTTAATTTCACTTTATAAAAGTTTATTTATTCTCATTTTATTTTTCCCAGGGAGCTCTACCGCTAACGGTCATCCCCATACTTCTTGCTGTTCCTGCAACCATTTTCATCGCAGATTCAACAGTAAATGCATTTAAATCCGACATTTTGGTTTCGGCAATTTCTTTTACCTGATTCCAGTTTACAGAACCAACTTTCACCCTATTGGGCTCAGCAGAACCTTTTTTAATTTTTCCCAATTCAAGAAGTAAAACAGGAGCCGGGGTAGTTTTAATGATAAAACTGAATGATTTATCCTTAAACACAGTAATGACAACCGGAATCACCTTTCCTTGCTGATCTTGGGTTTTTGCATTAAACTGCTTGCAAAAATCCATAATGTTAACCCCTTTGGCACCCAATGCTGGGCCTACTGGTGGTGCAGGATTTGCCTGACCGCCTCTTATTTGAAGCTTTATATAACCTTGAATCTCTTTAGACATTTTTTAAGATATTTTTTCTACCTGCATAAAATTCAATTCAACAGGTGTGCGCCTGCCAAATATTTTTACTATAACTTTCAATTTTTTCTTGTCTTCCTGAATTTCTTCAATATCACCTTTGAAATCATTGAAAGGGCCGTCAATAATTTTGACCGTTTCATTCACGATAAATGGCTCGTTCATCACATTTTCTCCCATCTCCTGTATCTGATCTACTTTTCCGAGAATCCTATTAACCTCTGTCTGACGCAAGGGTGTAGGTTTGTTTTTTCCCAGAAAATGAATCACTCCATTTGTAGTAGAAATGTGAGAAATTATCTCACCACTTAGTAGCGACTCTACTGCTTCAACAAGAATATAACCGGGAAAGAAATTGCGTTCTTTTACCACTTTCTTACCGCTTTGGATTTTATACACTTTTTCAGTTGGCACCAATATCTGCTTAACGATATGTCCCCAGCCCGATTTGCGTACTTCATTATCCAAATATTCTTTCAGTTTGCGTTCTTTACCGCTAATAACGCGTAATGCAAACCATCTTAATCCATCTGTCTTATTCTCTTCAGACATTTCTTAGTATTTCACCTCTCTTAAGTTTAACCGGCTATCGCCTGATAGACCAATTTTAAAACATTATTGGAGGCCTGATCCATTGCCAAAACAACCAAAGATATAATGATGGAAGCTATTAAAACCAAGACTGCGCTATGCTGCAACTCCGGCCAGCTTGGCCAAGTCACTTTATGTAATAGCTCTTCGTAGGCTTCCTTAATATATACTCTAACTTTCAGCACATTCTTATGTTTAATTATTTGCACGGGAGGAGGGACTCGAACCCCCAGCCAATGGTTTTGGAGACCACTACTCTACCAATTGAGCTACACCCGTTTACCGCTATATTATTTTACAATTTCAGTTACCTGACCAGCTCCTACAGTTCTGCCACCTTCACGGATTGCAAATCTGAGTCCTTTGTCAAGCGCTACCGGGTAAATAAGTTTCACATTAAGTGTTACGTTATCTCCGGGCATTACCATTTCTACACCGTCTGGCAAAGAAATTTCACCAGTAACATCTGTAGTTCTAAGGTAAAACTGAGGTCTGTACTTGTTAAAGAATGGAGTGTGACGTCCACCTTCTTCTTTGTTCAGGATATACACTTCACATTTGAATTCAGTGTGAGGAGTAATTGAACCCGGCTTACAAATCACCATTCCTCTTTTGATATCGGTTTTTTCAATACCTCTTAAAAGAATACCAACATTATCGCCAGCTTCTCCGGTATCGAGAATTTTTCTAAACATTTCAACTCCTGTACAAGTAGATTTCATTGGTTGCTCCTGAAGACCGATGATTTCCAAAGCATCTCCGGTATTTACAACACCTCTTTCAATTCTACCAGTAGCAACAGTACCACGTCCTGTAATTGAGAACACATCTTCAACTGGCATCAAGAAAGGCAGATCAACTTCTCTTGGAGGAAGTGGAATATCACTATCCACAGCATCCATCAAAGCTTCAATGGCTTTTTCAGCTTCAGCATCTCCTTCGAGCGCTTTCAATGCAGAGCCTTGAATAATAGAAATATTGTCTCCATCAAAATCGTAGAAGCTTAATAGCTCACGAATTTCCATTTCAACCAATTCCAACAATTCAGGATCATCAACCAAATCCACTTTATTCATGAATACCACAACTGCAGGAACACCAACCTGTCTTGACAACAAGATGTGCTCTCTGGTTTGAGGCATTGGCCCGTCAGTAGCAGCAACTACCAAAATAGTACCGTCCATTTGGGCAGCACCTGTAACCATATTTTTAATATAATCAGCGTGACCAGGACAATCTACGTGAGCGTAGTGTCTTTTTTCTGTTTCGTATTCTACGTGCGCAGTATTAATAGTAATACCCCTTTCTTTTTCTTCAGGTGCAGCATCAATGGTATCATACCCCATGCTTTGCGCAAATCCTTTTTTGGACAATACTGATGTAATGGCCGCAGTCAAAGTAGTTTTACCGTGATCCACGTGACCAATTGTACCCACATTCAAGTGAGGTTTCGTTTTTTCAAATTTTTCTTTAGCCATGACTAAACTGTTTTTAATTAATTGATTATCTAAATATTCCTAATACTCTATTGTAATAAAAGCTTTCTTCCGAGCCAATGAGGGGAATTGAACCCCTGACCTCTTCCTTACCAAGGAAACGCTCTACCCCTGAGCTACATCGGCTGTTCTGCCCAAGAGCAGAAAAAATGAGCGGGAGACGAGACTCGAACCCGCGACCCTCAGCTTGGAAGGCTGATGCTCTACCAACTGAGCTACTCCCGCTTATAATATTCCTTAGCGTGGGGAGAGCAGGATTCGAACCTACGAAGTCGAAGACAACAGATTTACAGTCTGCCCCAGTTGGCCACTTTGGTATCTCCCCAGTTTCGATAAAAGCGAGCCAATGGAGGGATTCGAACCCCCGACCGGCTGATTACAAATCAGCTGCTCTGGCCAACTGAGCTACATTGGCACTCGCATTTATACAATAATATTTCAAACAACACCCTTAATTTCGGCTTGCAAATCTAAAAATACTTTGCTTGAATTACAAGGGAATACTGAAAAATTATGCCTTTAATTTTTCCTTTTGTTTTTTAAGTTGCCTGGTAAGGGATTCAAAGCACTTATTCAGTGACTCTTCAAAGGTTTTAGAAGTAAACCCGGAGAAAAGTGTGTTGCCTGGAATATTGAGCTTTACATCGGCTGTTTTATCTCTGACTTGCCCATTTCCGCTGTCAAATTTAAGGAAAATATCCACGGATATTATCTTATCGTAAAATTGCGTAAGTTTTTTCGCTTTCTTTTCTGTAAAATCTACCAATTTCTGGTCTGCATCAAAATGAATGGCCTGAAGTTTAATTTCCATAATTGTAATTTTTTTACGCTTTGGGATGCGCTTGTTTATAAATAGATTTAAGTTTTTGTATATCGTTGTGCGTATAAACCTGTGTAGCTGCAAGACTGCTGTGCCCTAGCAGTTCTTTGATGGCATTGATATCTGCACCGTTGTTGAGTAGATGTGTGGCAAAAGTATGTCTCAAGATATGCGGACTCTTTTTTTTCAAGGTAGTGACTAAAGATAAGTATTTGTTCACGATTTGATAAACCAATTTAGGGTAAAGTGGCACTGCCTTTTCCGTAACGAAAAATGCCGGTGTTTCTGATTGGAAAATGGCTTTTTTTTCTAAAAGATAATTTTCAATGGATTCGCCTAATTTTTGATCGAAAGGCAATAAGCGTTCCTTGCGCCCCTTACCGGTGACCCTCAGTGTTCGCTGAGGCAGTGAAAAATCACTTTCTTTTAATGCAATCAATTCTGCACGCCTGAGGCCCAGGGCGTAGAAACACTCCAATATCAATTTGTCGCGGCAGCCGATATAGCCTTCCGGAAAAGGGATGTCATCAAATAACTTTGCTATTTGCTTTTCCTCTACAAATGTGGGTAGTTTTTTGCCTTGTTTGGGGGCTTGTATTTTTGCTGCGGGATTGGATTTGAGCAGCCCTTCCCGCATTGCAAACCTGAAATAGGATTTGAGACTGGAAAGTTTCCTGTTGATGGAAACGGCTGTTTTCTGCCCTTCGATCAATGCCACCATCCAGGAGCGGATGTGGTGATGGCTGAGTTCTTCTATTGCGGGTGATTCGTACTGCTGCTGAAGAAAAAGGAGGAATTGCTCAAGATCGGAGCGATATGCATCTAAAGTATGCGGGGAATATCGCTTTTCGTACTTTAAATAATCTAAAAATCGCTTCAGGTTCATAAGAACAAAATAAACAGGTGGATTTTGGGCCGCCTACTTATTTGATCTTACCTGAATTGATCATTTTCTGCTTGTAGGCAGCTTTTAAAACTTCTTCTCTTCTTTCAACAGATGGCTTGGTGAAATGTTGCCTGGATCTCAATTGTTTCATGATTCCGGCTTTTTCGTACTTCTTTTTGTACTTTTTCAGCGCTCTGTCAATAGACTCGCTATCTCTTGCATCAATTATAAGCATAATATCGGTTTTTAAAAACGAATGGCAAAGATAAATTTTTGTTTTGGAAAAATGCAAGAAAAAATGAGCTTCTTGATATTATATTGCTCTATACAGGGAATTAATGCTTCTGTGTTGAATGCTGTGGGGAATTAGATGCTGTTTATTTCATCAAAGTAAAAATTCCAAACCTAAACCAGTATAAATCCTGATTTCTAAATCATAAATGCTAAACAAGCCCAAAATGATAAAGCTTCAATGTCTGAAACATATGATCCCTCCGAGATCAGTGAGTGGGGGAGTTCCGTCTTTTTACAAACATCTGATCCCGCTGGGATCAATTGGTCTTTGATCGAAAAACTTCTATAGGATTTAATGCTTTCGTTCTCTTTCTCAATGGAAATTAGAGCTGACAATGTTCGAACTTGCTTTCCAATGGGTCATGACCCATTGGAGTTCGGGCAGAATAAAAGAGATGATATCTTTTTTGGAAAGATGTCATCTCTAATGCTGATTCGAAAGGTTAAAGGTCAGACAACTTTATCTTACACTCATCCACGTTAAGAACTGGAGTGGTCAGACGACTAAAAAAGTCGTCCGACCACTTACTTTATAGCTGTACACAAAATCCACTTTGTAAATACCTTTAAAAGTATACTTTCCCTACTTCAAAATCTCCCTGCTGATTACCAGCTTTTGGATTTCTGAAGTGCCCTCCCCTATGGTGCAGAGCTTGGAATCTCGGTAAAATTTCTCTACCGGAAAATCCTTGGTATAGCCATAGCCGCCAAAAATCTGCACTGCTTCGGTGGAGTTTTCCACCGCTACTTCAGAGGCGTAATATTTTGCCATAGCGGATTCCTTGGTCATTTTTTTGCCTTCGTTTTTCATAACGGCAGCACGCATGGTCAGTAATTCTGCATTTTCTATTTTTATGGCCATGTCTGCCAACTTAAAGGATATGGCCTGGAATTTGGATATCGGTTGTCCGAACTGTTCTCTTTCTTTGGAATACTGCAATGCAGCTTCGTATGCGCCTTTGGCTATTCCCAGCGAAAGTGCTGCAATGGAAATCCTGCCGCCATCCAATACCTTCATGGCCTGACGGAATCCTTCCCCTACTTCCCCAAGCACATTTTCCTCAGGCACACGGCAGTCCTCAAAAATCATTTCAGCGGTTTCGGAAGCGCGCATGCCCAGTTTGTTTTCTTTTTTTCCACCTCTGAATCCTTCTGTACCTCTTTCCACTACAAATGCCGTGATGCCATTGCTGTCGAGCGGTTCACCGGTTCTGGCCAGCACTACGGCAATATCTCCACTGATACCGTGTGTAATCCAGTTTTTTGCACCATTGAGCACCCAGTAGTCTCCATCTTTTTTGGCCGTACATTTCATGCGCATGGCATCGGAGCCGGTATTGGCTTCGGTCAATCCCCAGGCGCCAATCCATTCGGCAGTGGCCAGTTTGGGCAACCATTTTTTCTTTTGCTCCTCATTTCCAAATTGCATGATATGTCCCGTGCAGAGTGAATTGTGCGCTGCCATAGACAGGCCAATGGATCCGCAATATTTTGAAATTTCTGAAATCGCTGTGACATACTCTGTATAACCAAAACCGGAGCCACCGTATTCCTGCGGCACCAACACGCCCATCAAACCGAGCTCACCGAGTTTTTTAAAGGTTTCCAAAGGAAATTCCTGCGATTCATCCCACTCCATAAATTTGGGTTTGATGTGCTTTTCTCCAAAATCGCGCAGCATCTGCGTGATCATTTTCTGATTTTCGTTCAGTTCAAAATCCATGTTTGTTATTCTTTTGTGTTTTGTCTGTTTAAGCTATAGAAACAGACCGTTTTATTAGCAATAAAGTTTTTAATTCAATTAAGGGTTTGTAACAAACCCTAAGCATAAGGTGCCAGTGAAATTATATGCGGCACCTGATTTCTGATTTGTTTTACTCCATCGAGGAATTCCAGACTAACTAGAAATGCCGCAGCCACAACTTCTGCCCTTTGTCTTTTTATCAACTCTATAGAGGCCATTACTGTTCCTCCGGTTGCAATCAAATCATCGTGCAGCAAAACTTTTTGTCCGGGCTTCAGTACGCCATTGTGCATTTCAATGGTTGCCGATCCATACTCAAGATCATAGGAATAGCTAATGGTGGTGCCCGGCAACTTGCCTTTTTTGCGAATAGGGATAAAAGGCACATCTAAACGAGCGGCAAGCATAGGGCCAAAGAAAAAGCCTCTGCTTTCAACAGCACAAACTACATCCACTTCTTCATCCAACTGTTCAATAAATGCATCTACAATTTCCCTGCAAACAACAGGGTCTAATAAAAGTGGTGTAATATCTTTAAAAACAATTCCTTCTTTGGGAAAATCGGGAATATCTCTAATCAGATTTTTTAGCTTCTGCTCTATCATCGACAACTAAGTAGGGAGCAATTTTACGATATAATCGCTTGTTTACCAAATAATAGGTTTTGATATCGGAGACCTCTTTGTAAAATCCATTGTATTCTCTGTGATTGATAATGTTATTGGCCACATTTTTATCAATATAGGGATGCCTGACCATATCTATCCATTCGGCAGTATTGAGTGCTATGGGATTAATTTCAGCAGAATCAATTTTGATATGTGGCAATATTAATTCCCAGCGCGAACTGTCCATTCCATAGACTTCCAATAACTGGGATTTATCTCTGTAGCCACCGAGTAAATTTCTGTATTTAATGATCAATGAAGAAAAAGCTGGGCCAATGCCTTTTATTTTCATAAGTTCCAGGCTATCGGCAGTGTTGATTTCTACAATTAAAGAAGTAGTGTCAGGAGAATAAGCACTTTTGAAAGCCGGTTTTTCCCAGTCAGTTTTTTGGTCTTTATCTGCTTTATACTTTTGCTCAGGGATATCTACATATGCCTCAAGGCGATGATAATCAGCATCGCTGATGCCGTATATCTTTTTGAAGTCTTCCTTTTTATAAAACCGACCTCCTTTCTCGCGGTAATTTAAAATGGTGTGGGCCACCTTTTCGGACAATCCCAAATTCACAAAATCATCAAAAGTTGCTTTATTGGGATTAAAAGGAAATGGATTTGCCAATAGGGAATCTCTTGTTTTTTGCTCCTTTTGCAATTGCAGTTCTTTCTTCAAACTTTCCAGGGAATCTTTTTTTCTTTCTGCTTCAAGCAAAGCAAGTGCATTTTCAATTTTACTGAAATCTGTTTTTTCTTTTGGGAGAAAGTAAGGAAAAAAATAGGGCATGGCAATTCCTATGAGCAGCAATAAAATCAACAATATAAACCCATTGCGCTCGCTATGTGTAAAATCCATCCAGTCTTTCCAGTGCGAAGGCATAGTAAGGGTTTTTTATTTTCTAAAGATGCCATCGCTATAAAAGTATATAAAATTTTATAGGATTAATAATTTCAAGGATAAGTGTCGGGTAAATTACGCTAATGAACTGAATTCATACGCGCGAGACGCGTACTATAACAAAGGGTAAATCCTGGGTCGAAAAGCGGTCTGACGGTTCATTTATTAAAGTTATCGATATAGTTGAAGCTGGTTGCAGTCTATTAAGAAAACCGTTGACCGATATGGTATTAAGTTTGTGGAGCGGACTCAATTTTGAACAGTAATATAAAAGGACTGGGAATATAATTTATCACTACCCATTCATATGCGCGAGACGCGCGCTGTAAAGAAGACACAAGGAGGCTTAAAGATCAAAACCAAAACTCAGGCTTTCACCACTTTTTCCTTATTGTTATAATACCAAATAAAAAACAAAATACTGATAAAGGCATAAGGCATAATCAGCAGGTAAAGAATACCGGCATTCAGCCCCAGTGCCATAGTGCTGCCGCTTTCAAGCGATGATTCAGCAGCGGCCTTGCACATTGGGCATTGGGCGTTGGCCATTGCAACAGAAAACAAAACCAAAAGACCTGAAAATATAATTCTCTTAATCATTTGTGATGGTTTAATAATACGGTGAAATCAAAAAATAAACCAAAACTCCGCTAACTGTAACGTACAGCCACATAGGAAAAGTCCATCGGGCTATTTTTTTGTGTTTTTCAATATCATTGCTCAGCGCACGGTAAAAGGTAAACAAAATAAAAGGAAGCACAATGGCCGCAAGGAAAATATGCGTGAGCAAAACAAAATAATAAATGTATTTCAACAAGCCCTCACCACCATATGTTGTGGGTTCTGAAACACTGTGGTAAAAAACATAGGACAATAAAAAAATCGTGGAAATAGAAAAAGCAAACAACATTGAAGCCCGGTGTGCTGCAATATTTTTTTGCCGGATAAAATAAAAACCCGTGAGCAATGCCAGAGTAGCCAAAGAATTTAGGGAAGCATGAAATTTTGGAAAAAAGGAAAGCTCAATACTTGTTTCCAGGTTTAATGCCGGGCCGTAAAACAAAAAAGCCACCAATGCGGGAACAGCCACTGAAACGATCAGTATCAAATTTTTAATGAAATTACTGCTTTGCGTCATCCGCTTGTTTTTTTCTTGCTTTCCCATCTTCTATTTCATAGTTGATATCAAGGAAAACAATGTCTTTCATCAATTCGTTTACCGTACTTGAATCCGTTCCATCATAATAGCCCCGGATAAAGCCTTTTCTGTCTAAAAGCACCATCCGCTCGCTGTGTACAAAAGGTTCGGGAACGGTATCAGTGCCCAAATCTATGGCAGGCAATTTAAAAAAACCTGTAGCGAGTTCATAAATGCTGTCCTTGTTTCCGGTAAGCAATTTCCAATAATCGTAGCTGATATTCTCTTCTTTGGCATAATGCTGCATTCTGCCTACGGTATCCGTCTCCGGATCTACAGTAATTGAAATCAGTTGGTAATCTGCTTTGAGATTGGGGTGTTCAAAAATATATTTTTGCAGGCGTTGCATTTGCCCGGTTAGTTTTGGGCAAATACCGGGACAAGTCGTAAAGAAGAAATCCACCACCGCTATTTTACCTTCAATATCCTTTCTTTCAAAAGTTTCACCTTTTTGATCGATCAGGCGAAAATCAGGGATACTGTCTAAAGACAAAAAAGGGAGTTCTTTGATACGAACTCCCTCATTCTGTTTTTTAAACTCAAAATAGGCGTAAAAGATCAATGGAATGATCAGCACAATAGCCATTGCAACGAATTTATTAAACTTCATCGTACAACTTTATTCACCCCAGAACAGCTTGTAATTAAGCCAGGACTCGCCTTCCATCATAAAAGCAATAATCGCCCAGACTAAAAAAAGAAAAGGGACTAAGATGGTAAGCGTGAGTGCGCGGGTTTCATACTTAAGGTGCATAAATTCACCCATAATAAAGAAAGCCTTCATGCTACTCATAATTATAAAAAGCAAATTTAGCACTACCCTCGACCAGTCTTCAGGCCAGATAATTGCCATACCTACTTCCAGTACAGTAACTACCGCCATTATCCAGGTAGATCTCCAAACTGCGCTTTTTTGTCTTTGATATGCTGCATCGTCTAAATGTCCGGCTGCCATATGTGTTGTTTTTTACTTTTTTAAAAAAATAGAAATTACAGAAGGTAAAAAGCCAGGAATACAAATACCCAAACCAAATCTACAAAGTGCCAATAAAGGCCAACTTTTTCGACCATTTCGTAATGTCCTCTTCTTTGATATACACCTCTTATAGTCTGTATCCAAATGATGATATTGATCAATACTCCGGTAAATACGTGAAAGCCGTGAAAGCCGGTGATAACAAAGAATAAATTACCAAACATAGTTGGCCCTTGCACTGCTGCCATTCCGGCTTCAGGGCTTACCAATTCGTGATTCTCATTCAAGGCTAAACTCACAAATTCCTTAGCCCCATCTTCATTGATGAAATAACCGAAAGGATTAGAAGTTAAGCTCAGACCCTGATGGATCAAATGCGACCACTCCCAGGCCTGACAACTCAAGAAAGCCACACCACCTAGTATTCCGAGGAACAACCAACCGATCACCCCTTTTTTGTTCATGCGGTGTCCTTCCTGTACAGCTCTCACAACAAATACACTACTCAAAATCAGTATAAATGTCATTAATGTAACAAAGCCGAGCGGTACCTTCACACCTTCCAACATAGGGAAAGCATTGAAGACCTTATCGGGCTGTGGCCACCATTCTTCACTCATTCTGAGCGCAGCATAGGAAATAAGCAATGCAGCAAATGAAAAGGAATCTGATACGATCAAAAACCACATCATCAATTTCCCGTAACTCGCCTTTAAAGGGGAGTCATCCGCTCCGCCCCATTCTTCTGTTTTATGCTCTTCTACAGCAGTTTCTGTGGACATAAATTTTTAATTAACTGATCAAAAAAAACACGAGCAAATATAGCCATAATAGGTCTACAAAGTGCCAGTATATTGCCAAAAGTTCTAATCGTAAACGCTTGTCAGGATGCGTATTGTAGATCAACACCTTTGCAGGATTCCCAAAGGAAACAAAAGCTCTCACCAATGTACCGATCAAAAACAAAAGCCCCACCGCAAGGTGTGCCATATGCACAAAGGAAATCACATACACGAAAGATCCCGAAGGATTCCCCGCAATATAAATTCCCATTTCCTGCAATTTCTGCCATCCCATCCACTGACTACCGGCAAAGGAAAGTGCCAAAAGCACTGTAAGTCCCAATAATGCGCGATATGCAGTGATATTCTCTTTTCTAAAAGCTTTTACTGCTAAATGCAGTGTTAAACTGCTTAATAATATCAACGCAGCACTAATGACAAATGCATCGGGCATTGCAAATTCAACCCAGTTGCCGGCACCTTTCCTAACGATATAGGCACTTGTGAGCCCTGCAATAGACATTGACATCACAGCTATACCAACATAAAGGGCAAACTTTTGTGGATGCACGCCCCTGTGCTGAATATTATCAGGCCAGTTTATTTCCTCTAAGTTGATTCTGTCGGTCATTATATTCTTGTTCCTATTAGTATTGCCAAAAGCACTACCGGTAAATAAAAAATAGAGGCAAACATCAGGCTTCTTGCAGCTTCCATACTACAGTCGCGGTATAGTTGCCATGCCTTAAAAAGAAAAAATAAGGCTGCGGCCAGCAATACAAAACCCATACTCCAGTGCACCAGGCCGGTTTTAACCAACATTAAAGACACCGGAATCAATATTACGATATAGATCATGCACTGCAAAGCAGTAAATTGATCGCGCCCACCACTTGAGGGCAAAAGCTTGTATCCTGCTTTGATATAATCATCATGTGCCAACCAGCCAATCGCCCAAAAATGCGGAAATTGCCATAAAAACTGAATGCTTGTAATGATCATAGCATCAAAGCTAAATACTCCGGTAGCTGCAATCCATCCAATTAATGGTGGCATTGCCCCGGGAATGGCTCCTACAAAAACAGCTATGGGTGAAATCCGCTTTAGTGGTGTATAAACAAAAGCATATAGTATTAAAGAAACTGCCCCAAGTACAGCAGCAGTAGTATTAAAATTTTGCCAAAGGATTGTAATTCCCGCAACGGCCATTAAACCGGCTGCCAATGTAGCTTCGGGGACAAACATTCTGCCCTGTGCCAGTGGCCGATCTTTTGTGCGTTCCATCAAACGATCGTAATCTTTCTCAAAAACTTGGTTCAATGCATTGGATGCCCCGGTGATCAAAAATCCGCCCAAAAACAAAACACACAAATCCGCAAAGAAGAACTGCCCGCCTGAAGCAATCGCAAATGCAATTACAGAAGAAAAGACAACTGTAAAAGACAAGCGAAATTTGACCAGTTGCACATAGTCAGCAACTTTGGAACTGAAATATCCAAAAGTACTAGTAAGGTATGTTCTTAATGCAAGCATCTTAATTATTAGCAGAAACTATTTAATGTGAAATATTCGCTTCTTTATCGCGCCTTTTTTCCTCTTCAGTAACCGGTTCAGTTTGCAAAGTCAAATCAATACCGTGTTTACCATAATCATAAGGCCATCTGTGCACTTCCGGAATTTCTCCCGGCCAATTGCCATGCCCCGGATGTATTGGTGTTGTCCACTCCAGGGTACTTGCACCCCAGGGGTTTTGCTCTCTAACTTTTTGCCCTTTATACATGCTGTAAAAGAAATTGAACAAGAATAACATCTGGGCAACAAACGCGACTATAGCAAAAATTGTAATGAACTGATTCATTCCCTCGTACTGATTGAAGGTTTCAAAACTGGAAAATGCAAAATACCTTCTGGGCACTCCTGTCATTCCCAGGTAATGCATAGGCCAAAAGATCAGGTAACTGCTCACCAGTGTAACCCAAAAGTGCAGCGTTCCCAGCGTATTATTCATAAAACGGCCAAACATCTTTGGGAACCAGTGGTATATTCCGGCAAACATTCCAAAGAATGCGGCAAGTCCCATCACAATATGGAAGTGCGCCACTACGAAATAAGTATCGTGCAATTGAATATCAATGGCAGAGTTTCCGAGGAAAATTCCAGTGAGTCCTCCTGAAATAAACAAGGACACAAACCCAATGGAAAACAGCATGGGTGTGTTCAAACGGATATTGCCCCGCCAAAGCGTTGTGATCCAGTTAAAGACCTTTATGGCAGATGGTACTGCAATCAGAAGTGTAAAGAGTACAAATATAGATGCCACAAAAGGATTGAGTCCTGAGACAAACATATGGTGTGCCCATACGATGAATGATAAAATGGTAATGCCGAGAATTGATACGATCATAGCTTTGTAACCGAAAATAGGTTTACGCGCATGTACCGACATTACCTCAGATACTATTCCCATGGCGGGAAGAATAATAATATAAACTTCCGGGTGACCAAGGAACCAGAACAAGTGCTGGAATAAAATCGGACTACCACCGGAATAGGCCAGCGCTTCTCCTGCGATGTAAATATCTGACAGGAAAAAACTTGTTCCAATAGCTCTGTCAAAGATCAACAATACAGCTGCCGCAAAAAGTACAGGGAATGACAAAAGACCAATTACAGCAGTAAAAAAGAAAGCCCAAATAGTCAAAGGCATACGCATAAAACTCATGCCTTTGGTTCTCATATTTATTATGGTAGATACATAATTCAGTCCTCCAAGGGCAATAGAAATAATGAAAAGCGCTATTGAAATAAGCCATAAATCCATACCAATGGCCGAGCCGGGAGTTGCCTGTGGGAGGGCACTCAGAGGTGGGTAGGCAGTCCATCCCCCAGAAGCCGGACCTGTTTGTACAAACAAGGAGGCAAACATTACTGCACCGGAGAGAAAGAAGAACCAGTAAGAAAGCATATTCATCACTGGCGAGGCCATATCCCTGGCACCTACCTGAAGGGGGATAAGGAAGTTACTGAAAGTACCGCTTAGGCCTGCTGTTAGCACAAAAAACACCAAAATAGTACCGTGCATAGTAACAAGGGCATAGTAAAAGCTCGGATTCAGCTTTCCACCCTCAGCCCATCGGCCAAGAACGGTTTCCAAAAAAGGGAAAGTTTCTTCGGGCCAAGCCAGTTGTAGTCTAAAAAAGATAGAGAACAATCCCCCGATAATAGCCCAGAACATACCGGTTATCAAAAACTGCTTGCCGATCATTTTGTGATCCTGAGTGAAAATGTACTTTGTTATAAAGTTTTCCTCATGGTGATGCTCATGTGCTTCATGTGCATCTGCCTGTTGTTCTGCTGTTCCTGTATTTAAAGTTTCCATCTCGATCTATTATTTTATAAGGATGTAAGTCCTTCACTTTTAATTTCTTCTTCAGAAGATTCTTCCTGTTCAGCCATAGATGGCTTGACAGAATCGTAAATAGGTTTTTGCTCAGCAAACCATTTATTGTATTCCTCTTCAGTTTCTACAATTACTTCCATGCGCATATTCCAGTGTGCCTGGCCACAAAGCTCGGCACATGCCAACTCATAATTGAAATTTTCATTATCCAATTTCTGTCGCATTTCTTTGGTAGTGATGGTAGGTGTAAACCAAAACTGGGTTGGTATTCCGGGCACACAATCCTGTTTAACTCTAAAATGCGGTAAAAAGAAAGAGTGCAACACATCTTTAGCTCCGAGTTTGAACAACACAGGCTGATTCACCACAAGATGAATTTCCGAAGTATAAACATCATCTCTGCTGAATTCATCTTCAAAGTCAATACCCAATTGGTTTTCTGCAGAAATTCTCTCAAAAGACCTGTCTCCCAAAACATTATCATCACCTGGATAGCGCACAATCCAGTTAAACTGCTGACCGGTAACCTCTATAATTCGTGAATTGTCTGGTGCCGGTGAAGTGATTTTTGTCCAGCTTTCAATACCAAGTGTAACCAAAACTGCAAGTACTACTGCTGGCACTGCTGTCCAAAGCAATTCCAATTTATTGTTGTGCGGAAAAAAGTAGACTTTGTTATTCTTACGCTGCCTGTATTTGTAGGCAAAATAGAAGGTCAATATTTGGGTAATGACAAATACAATACCAGTGAAAAACAAAGTCAGATTAAACATTTCATCTACCCAAACCCCGTGCTCTGAAGCAGATTCAGGCAAAAACAGGTCATAGTAATACCAGGTTGACCAAACAACACCTATTAGCCCGAATATCATGAACAACATCAGCAAGATAGCATTGGTATTGGTGGAATCTTCACCATTTATACCCTTTCCTTTCAGGACATTTAATAGCTCACTTGCTCTACTTAGCTGAAATACTATTAAAAAAATCAGCAATAAACATATAACACTTAAGGTAACTACCATGATTTTTATTTCTAATTATTATGAATGATAGTGAATACTTTCTTTCAAATAGGGATTATTAGAGGGCACCAGCGAAGCTTTTGTAAGCGTATTTAGCACTGTGAAGATGAACAGGCCGACAAACAAAGTCAACATGGACAATTCTAATAAACCAAGACTTGCCGTTTCTCCCACTCCACCGGGCATTACCATCAGGTAAAAATCCAACCAGTGTCCAAGTATCAATACCACAGCAACAAAACCCAAACTTTCTTTATTCCTTTTTGCATTTTTGGTCATCAAAACAAGCAGTGGAAATACAAAGTTTATGACTGGAAGGAAAAAGAAAATAATTTTGAAATACAGGCTATCGAATCGCGCAGCATAATACATTGTAGCCTCGGGTATATTTCCGTACCATATCAGCAGGAATTGAGAGAACCACAAATAAGTCCAAAACACACTAAAACCAAAGAGGTATTTTCCCAGGTCGTGAAAGTGTTCATCATTCATTTTTTCCAAATAGCCATTTGCTTTCAGATACATTGCAATGAGTGCAACCACAGCTACACCGGCCACAAAGTAACTCGACATATTGTACCAGCCAAACAAGGTGCTGTACCAGTGCGTATCAATCGACATTACAATATCCCAGGCCCCGGTAGATGAAGTCACTGCAAATACTACCAAAAACAAGGCGGAATACATTTTGGATTTTTTATAAGGCTGAATGCCTCCTATTTCATCTTCTTTCAAGGAAACCCTTCTCAACAAATAGTAAAACATGCTCCACAAAAACAGATAAAGTATAATTCTAAAAGAATAAAAAGGCACATTCAAAAAGGCTTTTTTACCATCAATAATTGGGTCATAATAGGGGTTTTCGATCAGTGCATCATCAGATAAACCCGAAAGATCTACTTCTACATGATGCCCATCAGCTATCATTTGTTTCTCCATAGATGTGAGCGGAACATTTTCAAATTTTTTGCCCAAACCAAATGCATCACCTTCCGATTTATGGCCGTGCCCATGTTCTTCCTCAGCATGTTCAGAGCCATGTGTAGCCAGTTCTGCCTGATAAGATTTTACTTCAGCTACTGTAACTTTTTCTTTTTTAATAAATGCATCCGTCCAGTGGTAGATATGGTGAAAATGAAAAACAGTCCCGATCAAAACGATCAGCAGGCCAATTCCGGCAATGGGAATAAATGAGCCCACAGCTTCCAAAATCCGCTTTACCATTATATGCCAGCCAGCATACCCAACGGTATGTGCAGCAAGCAGGAACAATGCAGCTAAGCCAATGCCTATTCCATAATAGGAATTGATCAGTAAATTGGCCCAGACACGAGCGCTATCGCCACTAAGAATTCCACCCAAAATAGTACCTACTGTTCCCAGACCTATTAAAAGGTAGGCGGTTTTCTTTGCAGCAGATGAAAAATTGTACGTTTCAGTCATTTTATCTCAATCCTTTAGATTATTCAATTGGATGCTACACTTGATTCTTCTTCCTTATCTTCCTCTTTATCTTCTGATTCGGAATCTTCTGATCCTTCTTTTTCAAAAGGCTCTACTTCAGCCAGTTGTTGTATATAGAAAATCACTTTCCAGATTTCATCTACCGATAATTGAGAAGAATAGCTTCCCATCAGGTTTTTTCCATACACTATAGAGTGGAACATTTGTCCTTCTGCAATTTTTGGCAAACGATCTTCATAAGCCGGCACTGGTGGATAAGCTCCACTTTCTACTATGCTTCCATCTCCTGCTCCTTTTTCTCCGTGACAAACTTTACAATTTGTATTGTAAATAAGCTTTGCGCTTTTCAATATATCATCGCTTGGTTCAAAAGGATTGCTGAGTTCACGGCCTGCGCGTTCATAATCATCATTATTGTCTTTGTAATATCTTTTATAGAGATAAGACACATGATAGGATTCATCTTTCTCACTTGCAGTATATTTTTCAGGAAGCATGCCGCGAGAAATAGTACCTTCTACCGGCAATCTTGCAGAAGTGCTGTCGCTGAAATTGGGGTTTTCACTATAGGTTTCATAAGCCTGTGAATAAGCCATATCCGGCATAAAAGTTCTGCCCGGCTTTTCAGGATCGCTGCTGCATGATGCCAATGTTCCGGCACAGAATAGCAGTGCAAATACTTTTTTGATATTAGTATTCATCTTCATCAAAGTCTTTTTCTTTAATTTCCACTACACCGGTTTCGGTCAGGGCTTTATTGATTTTTTCTAATTCTTCTTTGCTTGTGTTTTCTTTTACTTCAAAAGTGAGTGCAAAAAGGTAATCCGTAATGCGCTCATCATAAATTTTTGGCGACTTAAACATGGAAAGTCCCGATCTTACAAAAAATGCCACCACCATAGTCACAGATGAAAACAAAACTGTCAGCTCAAAAGTGATGGGAATAAAAGAGGGCAATGAAAAATAGGGCTTGCCACCGAATATGGTCGGATAACTGGAAACAGAAACCCAGGTCATGAATGACAGCGCAGTAAGCATACCGGCCAAACCTGCAACAAAACCAACCGTGTGCAGCTTGCTCTCTTTCAGCCCCATGGCCTCATCCAATCCATGTACCGGAAAAGGAGTAAGAGATTCGGTAATTCTAATGCCCTGTTTCCTGATCTCTTTTACCGCTTTCAGCAGTATTTCTTCATCATCGTAAAGACCTACAATATATTTATCCATAATAAGTCGTTTATTCTTTATCTCTATAAGTGCCACCTGCCAATGATCCACCACCAGCTAATCCTTCATTGGATTTTGCTTCGGCTTTTTTCTTGGCATTTTCACTTGATGTTTTAAAAATTGATTTCACTTCTGCAATTGCAATTACCGGGAATGCTCTTGCGAAAAGCAAAAACAAAGTAAAGAATATACCCAGCGTTCCAAGGAAAATTCCGATCTCCACCCAGGTAGGCGTGTAATATGCCCAACTTGATGGAAGGTAATCGCGGTGCAGTGAAGTTACAATGATCACAAAGCGCTCGAACCACATTCCTATATTGATGAAAATGGAAAGCACGAAAGTCACAACAATGCTTCTTCTGAATTTTTTAATCCAATACAATTGAGGTGTTATGACATTACAAGTCATCATGGTCCAGTACGCCCACCAATATGGACCAAGCGCACGATTGTAGAATGCATATTGCTCGTAAATAAAACCTGAATACCAGGCCACAAAAAGCTCAGTAATATAGGCCACACCAACTATAGAGCCTGTGAGCAGGATAATTTTGTTCATCGATTCAATATGGGCAATGGTAATGTATTCTTCCAGTTTCAACACTTTCCTGGTAATGACCATCAATGTTTCTACCATTGCAAAACCCGAGAAAATGGCTCCGGCAACAAAATAGGGCGGAAAAATAGTGGTATGCCAGCCCGGAATAACAGAGGTGGCAAAGTCAAAGCTTACAATAGTGTGTACAGAAAGCACAAGTGGTGTGGCTATGCCAGCCAGTACCAATGACAATGATTCAAATCTTTGCCAGTGTTTAGCAGATCCTGTCCAACCAAAAGAAAGTCCGTTGTATATGGCTTTTCTGATCTTTGATTTAGAGCGGTCTCTAATTGTCGCAAAATCGGGCAATAAGCCAGAATACCAAAATAATAGTGATACGGTCAAATAAGTTGAAATCGCAAAAACGTCCCAAAGTAATGGGGAGTTAAAGTTTACCCAAAGCGGTCCGCGTGTATTGGGGTATGGGAAAATAAAGAATGCCAACCAGGGACGCCCCATGTGAATTCCGGGAAACTGAGCAGCACAGATTACAGCAAAAATAGTCATGGCTTCAGCAGATCGGTTGATGCCTGTTCTCCACTTCTGACGAAACAACAACAATACAGCCGAAATCAATGTTCCAGCGTGACCAATACCTACCCACCAAACAAAGTTGGTAATGTCCCAGGCCCAGCCTACTGTTTTATTTAATCCCCAAACACCAATGCCTTTCCAGACGGTATAGATCACACATATACCAAACAGTGCAGCGAATGTGCCTGAAATACTGATGGCTATAAGCCAACTCACCGGTGGCATACCTTCGGTAGATCGCACTACATCCGTGGTGATTTGTTTGTAGTTTTTGTCCCCTTTAATCAGGGGCTCTCTTATAGGTGATTCGTAAGCTGACATCTATCTTTTACTTTTCTTTAACTTTATTAAGCTTCGGATTTATCTTTATTCCTGACCTTTGTCAAATAAGCGACAGACGGAAGGGTATGGATTTCTTCAATCACTTTAAATGCCCTTTCGTTATTGGTCATTTGCGTTACTTCACTTTCTTCATTGTTTACATCGCCAAAAGTAATCGCGCCAACATGGCAAGCTGCCTGACATGCAGTAGAAATATCCTCATCTCTCAACTGTCTTCCTTCTTTTTTGGCTTCTAATTTTCCTGATTGAATGCGTTGTACACAGAATGAACATTTTTCCATCACTCCTCTTGAACGAACTGTTACATCCGGGTTTAGAACCATTCTGGTCAGATCTTCTGTCATTCCAAACGGATCGTGATCGTTGTCTGCAAAGGTTCCTTTCCAACCGAAAGAATCTGCACTCATATAGTCGAACCAATTGAATCGTCTTACTTTATAAGGACAGTTATTGGCGCAATATCTTGTACCGATACAACGGTTGTATGCCATTTGATTCAGTCCTTCAGAGCTATGGTTTGTGGCAGATACCGGACACACATTTTCACAAGGCGCATTGTCACAATGCTGACACATCATCGGCTGAAAAACAACAGATGGATTTTCTTCATCACCGGAGTAGTAGCGGTCAATACGCAACCAGTGCATTTCACGCCTGTTTTTTACTTCTTCTTTACCAACTACCGGCACATTATTTTCTGTATTGCAAGCAACCACACAGGCTCCACATCCAAAACATGCATTCAGGTCAATTGCCATTCCCCAGCGATGTCCGGGATAATCATGGTATCCGTATAGTGTTTGCAAATGCTTCAATACCACTTTACGGTCTTCATTTCCGGCCATTGGATTTTTAGCATATTCTCCCAGCGTTGTTTCTTTTACAATCGGGCGCTCATTGAGGCCGTCAAAAATACTGTGAAAGGTCTGTGTCATTGCCAATGGATAAGTTTTACCCAAAGGAGCTATTGCAGCACCTGTAGCAAAATGGCTAAAATTGCCGTTGAGCTCCTGCTCAAAGGGATAAGCATTTTTTCCTATGCCCTTGCCGGCTTTTCCAGCTACTTCACGACCATATGCAACAGCAATCGCTATTGTTCCATAAGCTGTTCCGGGCTGAACAAAAACCGGGAGTTCTATATCTTTTCCATTTGCGCTGATCTTGATCATATCCTCGCTATCGAGTCCCTGGTCTTTGGCAAATTTTGGTGAAATACAAGCGTAATTGTCCCAGGTAATTTTCGATACCGGGTCGGGCAATTCCTGCAAGTAAGGATTAGACGCAAAAACCGCTGAAGGAACGCCTGTTTTTTGATACAATTTAATTTCAAATCCACTTCCCGCTTTTTTAGATGCGCTCACTACTTTTGAAGCAGCACCTGAAACAGAAATTGAAGCTGGCATGTTTATTCCCGCACTGTTCTTTTGCACCGGTGCATCAAAAATACCATTGTGCAAAGAGCGATCCCACATAGAGTTAAAGCTCAGGTATTGGGTCTGCCCTTTAAACAAATTGTCTTTCCAGTACTGGCGAATGAAATCGTAATAGGATTGGTTTTCCCCTGCCCATTTCAAAAGCGTATCCTGTGCTTGTCGCGTATTGTAAATTGGCGCAATGGTAGGTTGCCCCAAGCTGTAGTTAAATGCTTTAGGTTGCGCATCGTTCCACGATTCCAAATAATGATGGTCGGGCAATACGTAATCACATTCAAGTCCGGTTTCATCAACAGAATCGTTTAAGCTCACTTTCAAACCTACTTTATTGTATCCTTTTTTGAAAGCCTCAGGCAATTCAAACACCGGATTGGCACCACCCAAAACAATTAGGGCGTCAATCTTACCGCTGTTCATATCGCGACTCAATTGCTGAACTGCTTTATCATTGCCTTGCTTCAACAGGTTGTGGTTGTCAAAATCAAGACTTTTGCCATAATTGCCCAAAATATGATTCAGTGCATTGGCTACTGTTTGTACATTGGGGTCATTAGAACCGGAAACCACAAGTGATTTTCCTTTGGCTTTTACCAGTTCATTTGCAGTTTTTTCCAGTTCTGCCTGTATTTTACCGTCTAAAGCTGTAAGGCCTGAAATTTTCTCAGCACCGAGCTTAGAGGCTACAAAATTATATACATTCAGCAGTGCAAGTCCTTCTTGTGAAGGTTTTACGGAAATTCTTTTATCGCAATTGCTGCCTGTAAGTGAAAGGTGAGACTCTACCTGTATATGTCTTGACATCGTAGGGTTGTCTTTGTCCACTTTTCTGCTTTGCGCATAATCATAAGCATATTCCAGCGGGGAAATCCATGTGCCCAAAAAGTCAGCGCCAAAGCCTACTATCAAATCGGCTTTGTCGAAATGATAATCGGGAATCAGTCTCTTACCAAATACAGCTTCATTGGCATCCAATAGGCCGGAAATGGAAAAACTGTCATAAGAGACAAATTCAGTTCCGGGATATTTCGCCTGAAATTTTTCAATGATTTTTTTAGTAGAAGGGCTGAGTACGGTATTGGATAAAAGCACAATTTTCCCTGATCCGGCAGCTATTTTTTCCAGTTTTTCAACTATTTCAGCATCTGCTTTTTCCCAGGAATAAGCTTCTCCGTTTTTAACGGGACCTTTCAATCTGAATCCGTCATAAAGACTGAGTACTGAAGCTTGTGCCGCAGCACTTGTGCCACCGTGTGTAACCTCTGAGTGCTTATTGCCTTCAATTTTGATCGGACGGCCTTCCCTGGTTTTTACCAGTATGCTGGCGTATTCCCCACCTACATTAAAAGATGAAGCGTAAAAATCGGGGATCCCGGGAGTTACATGATCCGGTTTGGTAATGTACGGAATAGATTTTTTCACCGGGATTTCACAGCTGGCAGCAACAGTGGCAGCCGTGACACTAAATCCGAGTACTTTCAAAAAATCTCTACGATTGGAAGACGCTTTGGAAATATCCATATCGCTTCCACCGGGAATTTCTTCTTTAAATTCTTTCGAGGCTTCTTTGATAAATTCAGGAGTGAGATTTTTCTCGTCTAATCCTTTCCAGTATTTTTTTTGAGCCATTTATACAATTGATTGTTCAGGTTTTTCTAAAAAAATCAGTAGTGACATTTTTGACACTCTGTACCACCGATCATTTCCACAGTCACTTTAGATACATTTCCTTCTTTTATTTGATCGTGGAATTTCTTATAGGTTTTGTAGTAATCATTGCGCGCAAATTCAACGGGTGTTTCCCTGTGGCAACTGATGCACCAGCCCATAGACAAAGGCGCATTTTGATGCAATACATCCATTTCTTCCACAGCACCGTGACAGGTCTGACACTCTACATCACCTGCATTTACGTGTTGTGAATGATTAAAATACACGTGATCGGGCAAATTGTGAATCCTAACCCACTCAATAGGTTCCTGAACCTGAGCCAAAACTTCATCTACATCTGCTTTGGAATAATCTTTTTCACTGTCATCGCTCAGCCATTGTTTGTACAATTCACGCGCTTCTTCTTTGGGCATTGAAGCATAATCATCAATAAAGCTCAATTTTCCAGGATTCCAGCCAATTGCTGCATAAATTTTAGCGATCTCTTTTCTTCCGTGTTCAGGGCCATTCTGTACCCCTTTGTGGCAGTTCATACATACATTTGCCGAAGGAATATTGGAGTGCTTGCTCTGGTCTGCACCGGAGTGGCAGTACTGACAGTCTATTTGGTTTAAACCGGCATGTAACTTATGTGAAAATTTAATGGGCTGTGCAGGCGCATATCCTTGTTGTCTGCCAAGATCAATGGCGCTGTTCACAATATTGTTGCCTACATAAATAAAGAGCAGCAATACAATTGTGGTGATCAGCTTTTTGTTTTTGTAAAATGGAACCGGAGCTGGGATTTCTTCTCCTTCTTTTTCCAATACCATTCTGTTCAGCACATTGGATACGCGCAATAGGATTAGCGCAATCAACAAAAGCAAGGCTAAAAGAATGTACAAGAACAATTCGGTGTATTTACCCGAGCCGGACGCACCGCCAGCACCCTCGGCAGATGCAGTTACATCTTGCGCAGGAGCTTTGTTGGCTTCGTATTCTACGTAAGCAAAAATATTGTCGATTTCTTCATTGCTCAATGAAGCAAAAGCGGTCATTACGGATTTATTCCATTCCTCAAACAGTTGATTGGCGTAAGGATGGCCTGTGCCAATTACAGACTGGGAGTTTTTCACCCATTTGTACAGCCATTCTTGGCCACTTTCGCCCTCAAATTCACCATTCTCTTCCCAATTTTGTGGCGCACCATACAATTGTGGCCCGATTAGGTTTCCTTTCACCTTGTGGCAGGAAGCACAATTAGATTTAAAAATCTTCTCTCCCGCCTTAATTGCCGGATCGGAACCAGCAGCAGCTGCATCTTGAGCATTTATTTTAAAAAGTAACGCAGAGAGTAATAGGAGTGAAAAAATCAGGAATGCCGGCTTGTTTGATATCATCGTATTCAACAGATTGTCATAATTTCGTCAAAATAACTCGGGCGCAAAGTTAGTTATCCTTCCAATATTGAGCAACAAAAGTGCTAAAAAAGATTTTATTTAGAAGGGTTATAAATAGTGTTGTAAGTTGTTGTTTATCAGAAATATGAAAAGCCCTTGGGCAGCAATAAAACTATTGTTTTTAAAAAAATATTTTGCTAAAATCAAAAAAACTAAATGTTATACAGCTTAAATTGAGACCTGTTTGAACCTGAAATATGATTATTTAAAAGCGGGAATTGTGCTTTGCATAAGCAGATTTCTTTTGTCCTATAATTAAGGGAATGTACTGCCGGACTAATTATGGAATTGCATTGGCTTTTGCAAAACACTTGAAATTACAAACGATGCATCGACAGTTTTGGCTTCTGCTCAATTCTTAGATACTTTCAAGCAGGATACTTACTTTGTTGTTGAGCACTTCCACAAAACCGCCTTTGATATCTAAGATCAACAGGTTGGAGTCACCGGCATCTTTTTTAATTGCTTTATTCAGTGGAGCACTGTTGGCTTTTAAAGCAGTTTGAAACCTCACTTCTCCTTCATCAAGTCCGGAAACCATAGGCGCGTGATTGTCGAGCACGCCAAAAGAACCATTGGTACCAGGCAATTCTACATGCGATACTTCACCTTTAAAAAGATTCTGTTCAGGAGTGAGGATTTCTAATTGCATCTTTTTCCTTTTGCTTATTTATTTGAAGCAAGCATTTTCTTGCCTTTTTCAATGGCTTCGTCAATACCACCTACCAGGTTAAAAGCCGCTTCGGGATATTCATCTACTTCTCCGTTCAAAATCATATTGAAGCCTCTGATGGTTTCTTCAATAGATACCAAGACACCCGGCAAGCCTGTAAACTGCTCGGCCACGTGGAATGGTTGGGAAAGGAAACGCTGAATTCTTCTTGCTCTTGTAACTACGAGTTTGTCTTCATCCGACAATTCATCCATTCCAAGAATGGCAATAATATCCTGCAATTCTTTATAGCGCTGTAAAATCTCTTTTACATCCTGTGCACATTTATAATGCTCATCGCCAACAATTTCAGGAGTCAGTATCCTGGAAGTAGAATCCAATGGATCTACAGCCGGGTAAATACCGAGCTCAGCTATCTTTCTGCTCAATACTGTTGTAGCATCAAGGTGAGAGAAAGTTGTAGCCGGTGCAGGGTCTGTCAAGTCATCCGCTGGCACGTAAACAGCCTGTACGGAGGTGATTGAGCCTGTTTTAGTTGAGGTTATTCGCTCCTGCATTATTCCCATTTCCGTAGCGAGTGTAGGTTGGTAACCCACTGCTGAAGGCATTCTTCCTAAAAGGGCAGAAACCTCAGAACCTGCTTGTGTAAAACGGAAAATATTATCGATAAAGAAAAGAATGTCTTTTCCTCCCTCTGCACTTGTCTCTCCTCCATCACGAAAATATTCGGCTAATGTAAGCCCTGAAAGCGCCACTCTTGCACGTGCACCCGGAGGTTCATTCATCTGCCCGAAAACAAATGCTGCTTTTGATTCTTCCAGTTGCTCTTTATTTACAGCTGACAAATCCCAGCCACCTTCTTCCATCGACTTCATGAATTTTTCACCGTAATTGATAATACCGGCTTCAAGCATTTCACGCATCAGATCGTTTCCTTCTCTTGTTCGCTCTCCTACTCCGGCAAATACGGAAAGGCCATCATAGCCTTTTGCAATATTGTTGATCAATTCCTGGATCAAAACTGTTTTTCCAACACCTGCGCCACCAAACAATCCGATTTTACCACCTTTTGAATATGGCTCAATCAGGTCAATAACTTTGATACCAGTGTATAATATTTCTTCTTCTGTAGAAAGGTCTTCAAATTTTGGAGGTTTACGGTGAATAGGCGAACGTTCTTTGCTTTCCATTTCGCCCAGTCCGTCAATGGTTTCTCCCACTACATTAAACAAGCGGCCTTTTACCTGGTTGCCGACAGGCATACTAATTGGCGCACCGAGGTCAATTACATCCATTCCGCGGGTCAAACCATCGGTAGAATCCATTGCAATTGCCCGCACACTGTCTTCACCGAGGTGCTGCTGACATTCCAGTACAATTTTTTGACCATCTTCTTTTGTGATCTCAAGTGCATTTAAAATCTGTGGGAGTTCTGCTGTGCTCGTTGCTGAAGCAAATGCCACATCCACAACCGGACCAATTACCTGCTTAACATAACCTTTATTCGCCATTCTGTTTTACTTTAAATTTAGTATTTAGAAGCTCAAATTCGAGCGCAAAAATAAAGTAAGTATTTGCATAAAACAATCAAAGTGGCGTAATTCTTTTCAGCTTTTTTGAATTTTGCGTTTATTTTCAGGCCAAAACATAAGTATAAATACAGAATCGGCCATAGCCTTACAATTTTGCTTACAGATCAAATAATAATACGAACTTTGCCGGATACGGTATTTTAAAAAATGGCTTTTCTCTACATCAAAGCACTGCATATTATTTTTGTTGTAACCTGGTTCAGCGGCTTGTTCTATTTGGTTCGCCTGTTTATATACAATGCCGAAGCCAATGAAAAACCGGAATCTGAAAAAAGGATTTTGCAAGCACAATTCAGCATTATGATGAAAAGACTGCTCTATGGCATCACCTGGCCATCGGCTGTTTTAACGCTGGTCTTTGGTCTTTTGCTGCTGATGTATTATCCTGTAATTCCACTTTGGCTTTGGATAAAGCTGGGCTTTGTAGCTGGTTTATTTTTATACCATTTTTCTTTACAAGGCATTTATAAACAACAAATAAATGGTGTTTTTAAATATTCCTCAACTCAGTTGCGCGTGTGGAATGAAATGGCTACCATTTTCCTTGTAGCGATAGTCATACTGGTTGTTGTAAGACAGGAAATCAGTCTTTTCTATGCATTGATAGGGCTGGTTTGTTTTGTGATAATATTGATGAGCGCAATTAAGATTTACAAGTCGCTGAGGTAATCGCACTATTTATTCTGGAAAGTATCCCAAGTAAATAGAGGTGTAACTTTTGTTACAGTATCTCCATAAAACAAAGTGCTTATTTGTAGCTAAAACACATAACAAATGAGCCATTACCAAATTTTGATAATTGGTGGAGGAACAGCGGGAATTACCGTTGCTGCCCAATTACTCAGAAAAAACAAAAACCTTAAAATCGGTCTGATAGAGCCCTCTGATAAGCATGTGTATCAACCTGCCTGGACATTGGTAGGTGCCGGCACTTATAATTATGAGGACACTATTAGAAATGAAGCCGATTATATCCCCAAAGGAATAAAGTGGATCAAGGACAAGGCAAGCGATGTTTTACCCAATGAAAACAAAGTTGCTACAGCTTCATCAGGTGATTTCACATACGATTACCTAGTCATTGCGCCCGGCTTGGTCATGCGCCCCGAATTACTGGAGGGGCTGCCAGAAGCCATGAAAAAAGACATTGTGAGCAGTGTGTATGTAGATCCTGTAAAAGCCTGGAAAACTTTACAAAATTTCAAGGGTGGAAATGCGCTTTTTACCCAACCTACCACCCCGATTAAATGTGGAGGTGCTCCTCAAAAATTTCTCTATCTCTCAGAGCATTATTTGCGCAAACAAGGCATCAGGGATAAAAGCAAAATGATCTATGCTACCCCTGGTTCTGTGATTTTTGGTGTTCAACCTTTCGCCAAAAGACTGGAAGAAATCATCAAGGAAAAAGATGTGGTATTCCGGCCATTCCATCGCCCTGTAAAAATAGATGCTGAAAAGCAGGAAGTAGTTTATCAATTTGACAAAGAAAAATTTGAAAACAGCCCACAAAGCAATTTGACAAAAATAGACGAACACTACGAGGAAGGTGCCGTTAGCATTCCCTATGATATGCTGCATCTGGCACCACCTCAATCTGCACCGGAATTTATCCAGAAATCAGAAGTAGCGGTGCAGGAAGGAAATAACAAAGGCTGGGTAGATGTAGATATTTACACTTTGCAGCACAAGCGTTTTGGAAATATTTTTGCCCTGGGAGATGTAGCGGCACTGCCCACTGCCAAAACCGGGGCCGCCATTCGCAAGCAAGCCCCTGTAGTGGTCAATAATCTTTTGGAAATGATCCAAAACAATCAACTAGGGAATGAAATATATCAAGGCTATTCCTCTTGCCCCATCATCACCGGATATGGAAAAATGCTGCTTGCAGAATTCAAATATGAAAATGTAAGGGACAGCGATCCATTGATCTCTAAATTTTTGGATACCAGCAAGGAACAATACAGCATGTGGTTGCTTAAGAAGTATGGGTTGCCATTTATGTACTGGAATTTTATGCTGAAAGGAATGGCCTGATCATTCAGCCACCAACTTTCCACTTGCAATTAATTTTCCTGCAACCCTGATTTTGTATATATAAATACCAGAAGAAAGGGCCTCTCTTGAAAAAACATATCTGTTTTGGGTAATTGACTCCCTTTCAACTTCTTGTCCCAGCAGATTATAAATCCTAAGTTCTGCAGGCTCCCTGATTTGATAAATTCCCTCTAAGCTAAAAGTGGTGCTTTCAATAAATGGATTGGGATAAACCGATACTTTGATGTCTATTTCAGGTTGTGGTATAACAATTCCCTCAGGGAGTCCGATATTTCCATATTGACATTTTTCCTGATTTTCCCAGGTATTGTTTTCCCAATATTGGGTTATGTATTCCCGAAAAGTTCCTTCAGAATTGACTGTGCTGATATTCCTGGATGCATTCTTCCAGGCCATTCCCTCCCAGTATTGGGATATTGCCACATTGATATATTGAGTGCCTGAATTTTGAACCGTGTCATGCATGTAAATAATTTGCTCGTCATTATCCCAATACAATCCATCGCCTTCCTGGTACAAAATTTTTGTTCTCTTACCTGCAGGAGTGTAGGTGTAAATTGCCCTTTCATCATTTGCCCAAAACACGCCATTCCAAAATTGGCTTGTATATCTGGTTTGTTGACTATCTGAATTATAAGTGTTGATGTACCGATTGTTGTTCACCCATAAAGAATCTTCCCATGTTTGGCTGAGACGGTATAACACATTTTCATTATCATCATATTCTGTAATTGATTTTGATCTAAGCTTCCATTTATTGCCATCCCAACTGTAACTGTATGTTGTATCCCTTAAATTGTCTTTATTGTAGGAGAATATTGATTTTGCATAATTGTTCCATTTGGAATTTCCCCATGTTTGATAATACCCACTTGCTAAATTTCCTTGATTATCATATTCATAAATCTGCCTGTTATTGTTTTCCCACCTGTCGTTTTTCCAGGATTGTCTAACTGCATTTGTTAGATTGCCCTCAGCATCATATTCATTAATTGATTGCATATCATTTTCCCACGATCCGCCATTTTTTCTCTGACTTAGGCCATAGGTTAAATTTCCTTCAGGATTATACTCATAAATCGATCTTTTATATTTTTTCCATCCAAACTCATCAAAAAAAATTGATACATTTTGGGTAATATTGCCTTGGTCATCAAAAGTCAAAACACGCATATCATAGTACAACCAATCATCCTTGTTCCACTTAAAACACAATACCGTATCCCAGGGATAAGCATTGTCAGCTTGTTTTTTTGCTAAACAATTCTCACAGTTTAAATTTTTATTGATGCTGTTTTGAAAAATTTCAGTAGTACTTAGCCGGGCGTTAGATTGATCAGGTGCTGTAAAATCTAATGGGCGTAGCCATTCCTGCGCATTGTGCGCATGGAATAACACAAGCATCAATAAAGCAATAAGGCTTATATTTTTCACAACAACTTAATTTCCACTAATTTACTGAAATCAAAGGGTTATCAATAATCAAACTACACAGGGGGGGTCTTATAAGTAATTTCTACTTTCAAACTTTTTAAGCGTGTTTTACAAGGTTCCTAAAAACCGATGAATATCCTTTTGGCTTGTATTGATCTTCCGGGTTGGGAGTGTATTGTTTTTGATACAAAACCAACTCTTTTGCCACCATCGGTATTTTAGGAATTTATGCGACAAAATTCCACAAAATTTCTCGGATGAATTACATCTGTAGCTGCATTTGGATAAGCATTTGTAAAAGCCCTGCTCACCTTCTGATTTTTATTAAAATTCCACTTCATTTCAAAAGCTTTGATTTCACCCTTTTTGGTTTCTAAATAATCTACTTCACTTTGATTGTAATTGCGCCAAAAAAAACTTTTCGTGTCCGAATTAAGCCAAGCATTCATTTTCATACGTTCACCAATCATGAAGTTTTCCCAAAGCTGCCCCTGATCATTCCGCAATTGTAAATCATCAAAATTATCAATCACGGCATTTCTAATTCCATTGTCCCAAAACAGTATTTTATGCATTTTGGTCACTTCTTTTCTAGCATTCGTGCTATATGCAGGAAGCCGATAAATCACAAAAGACTTTTCAAGTAAATCGATATAGGTCTCCACCGTTTCAGACCGGACTTGTAATTGATTGCTCAGTTCATGTAAAGACACTTCTGAACAAACTTGATAGGACAACAATTTGAGTAATTTATCAAGCAATTCAGGCTTTCTTATGTCTTTCCATACCAACACATCTTTATACAAATATTGCGCTGACAGATTTTTCAAAAGTTTTTCTGCATCTGCTCTTTGGTTGCAAATTTCAGGATAGTTGCCATAAGTCAAATGAAATGGCAATTGCTGTTCAATTTCGAATGAAGATTTTGAAGGATAAATTTCAGCAAGCGAAAAAGGGTAAAGATGAAAAAGCAAATGTCTGCCAGTAAGAGGCTCAAAAACAGTTTCGGAAATATCCAAGGCAGATGAACCTGTTGCTAAAACTTGAATGTCCTTGAAATTATCGACAAGCAACTTTAGCAATAAGCCCGAATTTCTAACCCTTTGTATTTCATCAATTACAATAATTTTATAATTGCCCACTATTCCTTTCAGCGCACTTAAATTATGCTCCTGAAGCCTTTCTCTAGTAGCGGTTTCATCTGCATTCAGCCACAAAACTTGTTCTTTTTCAGAAAGTATGTTTTGCAACATGGTGGTTTTTCCTACTTGCCTTGCCCCTGTTACGACCAATACTTTTGACTTGAAAAACCAATTTTGTATATCTTTTTCAGCAATTCTTTTAGTAGTATCCATTTGATAAAACTATGAATTTTCCTATTATAACCGAAATATTTGTACAAATATTCCTATTACAACCGAAAAATTACTACTAATTTTTCTATTAGGATTTACTTTCAGCCAGTGCTAGGTTCAAAAATATCTGGATATCCTTATAGGCCTGCAAGGCATCGGGACTGATTTTGGGCATATTGAAAAAGCCGTGGATCATATTGGGATATTCTTTGTAAAGCCCATTATTACCCGCTCTTTTCAGTTGGTCGAAATATTTTTTGCCATCGTCCAATAGTGGATCGAATTCAGCGGTAAGTACAAAAGCTGGAGGCAGTCCTTTAAAATCCTTTTCATAACAGGGTGAAACCTCTGGCCTGCATTGATCTTCCGGATTGGGAGTATATTGTTCGCGATACCAAAACAAAGCGTCTTTGGTCAACATATAGCCTTCGCCATTTCGCTCTATGGAAGGATTGTCCATTTTCCCATCTATCCAAGGATAAATCAAAATCTGGGCCTTTACCGGAATTTGCTCCCTTTTGCAGCGATGTGCCATGCATGCCGCCAAATTTCCACCGGCACTGTCTCCGGCCAAAATCAACTTTTCAGGATTTCCCCTGTATTCGCCAATATGATTTAAAACCCAATTGATAGCCGTAAAAGCATCATCATGGGCCAATGGAAAACTGTGCTCGGGCGCCAAGCGATAATCTACGGAAACCACAATGCAATTGTTCATCTTGCACAAGCGCCTGCACACCCTATCGTGTGAATCGAGATCAAGTACCACAAAACCGCCACCGTGATAGTAAATCATTACGGGTAAATCCGTTTCATCGCTGTCTCTGTAAATCCTTATGGGAACTCCATCTGCCTCGGTATCCTTCAGCCCTTTGATTTTAATTTTTTCATCAAAAAGAAGACTGCCCAACCTGGCTCCGGATGCCGCATTTTTCCTCAATTTGTGAATGTTAATAGCAGCACTGCCATCAATGGGCTTTTTCAGCTTGGTAAACTGCAGTACCAATTTTGTTTTCCAGTTCATAGGGAAAATCTGAAATGATTAGATAAACTAAGTATCCGCCCAAAGATACCCTAAATTTATTTTTTACCACTTTCGTTTTGTGATAAAATATTTTTAGCTTTGTCTAAAAATAAGATAATGCTGCCTTAAAAATGAAAAGAAAAACAATTCTATTTACACTGCTTATTTTATTTTCTGTTCTAAATAATACAGTATTTGCCCAAGCTTTATCGGGCTATGTATATGAGCAGGAAAATGAAAATCCACTGAGCGGAATATCAGTATATATTCCTGAATTAATGCGAGGGAGCATAAGCAATGAGAAAGGATATTTTGAGTTCAAAAATATTAAGGCCGGTACTTATTATGTTCAGATTTCTGCAGTTGGGTACAGTTCAAAAACCATTAAAAGCAATATTCCCCAGGAAGAAGTCCTAAATATTCATTTAAATAAAAGCAATGTCACTATTGATGAAATCGTGGTTTCAGGAGCACGTACATCACGCAAAGAAGAGACCCCTTTTCAGATTGAAAGCATAAGTAAAAAAGAAATATCGGAAAGTGGAAATATCGGAATGATGGATGCTTTGAGCGAAAGGCCCGGTATTGACCAGATCAGTTTTGGAAGTGGTATTGGAAAACCTGTTATTCGCGGCCTCTCATTCAGCCGCATTATGACGATCTACAGGGGGATGCGCTTTGAAAACCAACAGTGGGGTGAAGATCACGGCATTGGCCTTGACAACAATGGAATAGACCGGATTGAAGTTATTAAAGGCCCTGCTTCATTGATTTACGGATCGGGTGCATTGGGTGGCGTGATTAATTTGATTGATGAAAAACCGGCCATTAGCGGAAAAATAGAGGGGGATTATACCATCTCTGGTTATTCCAATTCACTTGGGCTGAATTCTTCATTGGGAATTAAAGGAACTGGCGAAAATGGATTCTTCTGGATATTGCGCAAAAACATTCAAAATCATGCGGATTATAAAAGCGGAACAGGAAGAACAATTGGCAACTCGCGCTTTAGTTCAAAGAATATAAACCTTGATTTTGGAATAATCAGAAATCACGGCTCCTCTCGTTTTTCTTACACCTATTCAGGGCAAAAACCGGGTATTATTTCCGATACTGAAATGCAGGAAAGTCTTGCCACAAGTCGCAATGACAGGAAAATGCAATTGCCCTTTCAAAACCTGAACGACCATATTTTCACACTCCAAAACAAATTATTTTTCAAGGCATCTAAGCTTTATATCAACCTGGGACATCACATTAACCTGCGAGAAGAAATAGAAACTGCTTTTGACACTATTGACCTGGGGCTAAGACTATCAACAAGTTCTTACGATATTAAATACCTGTTTTCTCCGCATTCTAAAGGGGAATACACCATCGGTTTCCAGGGTTTTTTACAAAACAATAAAAACTATGAAGGCGCGCTGGATATTCTTATGCCCGATGCATGGCTCTATGACAATTCCATATTTGCACTGGTCAATTACGATTTGGGAAAATGGAAGATACAGGCCGGAGGACGCTATGATTACCGCAAAGTTATTGCAAATGACAAAGAGCTGAATGGATACATTCTTCCAGGCAATCCGAAAGAAGGAGAAATGAACCGCAGCTTTAGTGGTTTCAGCGGATCTGCCGGACTTACTTTTATCCCAAACAAAAACATGTACCTCAAAGGGAATTTATCGAGTGGGTTTAGAGCACCTGACCTGGCCGAACTGTTTTCTAATGGTGAACACCCGGGAACAACACGTTTTGAAAAAGGCAATGAAAATTTTCAAAGGGAACAGAATTTGGAAGCGGACTTGAGCTATCATATCAATTCAAGTAATTTTTCTTTTGATGTAGCAGGATTTTACAATTATATCAGCAATTACATCTACTTCTCTCCTACAGGAGAACAGATCAATGATCTCAATGTATGGCAATTCCAACAAGACAATGCGATGCTGTATGGTGGTGAATCGGGTTTTAGAATACACCCCGAATCCCTTCCTTTTCTTAAAATGAAATCTTCTTTTTCTTATGTGCGGGGAAAACGTACTTCAGACCAATCCGATTTACCACTTATACCCGCCAATAAGTTTTTCACCGAAATAAAACTTGTGAAAGACCGGTATAAATTTATGGAAACACCTTTTTTGGCAGTACGCATGAATAATGTAATGGCTCAAAATCGGATTGCCGATGACGAACTTAGGACTCCGGCTTATCACCTGCTGCACTTTTCTGTCGGTGCTAATTTCCCCTTGGGCAAATTCAGCCTGAATGTGCAGCTCTATGTTCACAATCTGCTCAACAAAACATACTTTGACCATATTGCGCTCACCCGTCCATTTGGTATTCACAATATGGGTAGGAATTTTCGTCTGAATGTTGGGATTACTTTTTAGCTCTTTATTATCTGTGAATTTCAAGTATAGATTGTGTATTTTAGTGCTCTAAAACATTCAATATGCGCAAATTTACCCTTGGATTATTTGTATTGATTTCATCAGCACTTTCAGCACAAATTATTTCCTATGAAAAAATTGATTCATTTACCATTTCTGAACTGGAGGATATTCTGGCCGATGCCGAAGCACCTTCGGGGCTCATTCAGCTTGAGTATGAAGTTGATTATTACCGGGTAATTTATTTAACACCATACAAACACCCAGATTCACTTGTGCAGGCCTCTGCAGGACTGGCTATTCCGAGAAATACGGATTGCCCGGTGCCTATCGCTTCCTATGCACATGGCACTACAGCAAAGCAATTAAAAGGGGCAAGCACTAAAGCTGGAGGACAGTGGGAGATCGGTTCTATATTTGCTGCTACTGGATATGCCGTAGCTATGCCGGATTATATCGGGCTTGGCATTGCTGACCCTAAAGTAGTGATCCATCCCTATCAACACGCTTTTTCCCAGGGCAATACCTCCTTAAACATGATCAGGGCTACAGAAGAAATTTTGAATGAACTGGAAATAGGGTTTAATGAACAACTATTTCTTTTTGGCTATTCGCAAGGTGGTTATGCAGTAGCCGCCACTCAAAGATTGATTGAAGAAGAATATCCGGATGAATATACGGTAACTGCGGCCGCTCCAATGTCAGGGGCATATGACATGGCCGGAGCTCAGGTAGATCTGATGGCTTCTGACAGTGTTTACCCCACACCGGGCTATCTGCCTTATATTATTCTTGCCTACCAGGATCAATACGGAACATTGTATGACAGCGTTTCCCAGATATTGAAGCCGCCCTATGATTCTTTAATGCCGGCATTGTTCTATTCAAAAGATTATTCCATTGGCTATATCAACAATCAAAGCACACCTGTTCCAAAGCATATGGTCATGGATAGTACAGTGACAAATTTCACGAACAACCCCAATCATCCTTTACGGGTACTATTGGAAGAAAACGAAATGCTGAATTGGACACCACAGGGCAGTGTGAAACTTTATTATTGTACAGGCGATGACCAAGTCTCTTATGTCAACTCAGAACGGGCCTATGACTCATGGACAGCCAATGGGGCTCCTGATGTCACTAAACAGGATTTTGGCAATTTAAATCATAACGATTGTGCTCAACTTTGTTTTATCAGTGCCAAAAGCTTTTTTGACGGTAAAAAAACAGATTGCAATACAACTGATGTTTCTGAGATTCCTTTATCTGGAAAATTTGAATTGTTTCCCAATCCTGCCAGCGAACTTGTAATCGTAAAAACAGAACAGGACTATACTGGCGAATCGGGGAAGATTATGATATTTGATGCACTGGGAAAGGTTCATTTTGAAAAAGAAATGAGCAGTGAAAAGGAACAGATGCTAATTGACATAAGCAATTTAGCGCCTGGATATTATGTTGTGAGTTGGGTTAGGGAAGCCTCAAGGACAAACAAGCAATTGGTTATTTCCAAATAATTGTTAAGTTATTTCTATTGATGCACTTGTAATGATCCATTCAGGTTTGTATAAATATCTAAATTAGCGCCATTGGATGAATTGATCCCCACTCTATCCGTAGCGCCCTCGCTACGGTTTAATAATAAGACTTCCAAAGTCTTTGAGACTTTGGAAGTCTTGGGATAAACCCAAATTAGGATTTTGTGATACCTGCCCGGCTATAATCAATCAGAAATAATCACCTTCCTGACAATATCTATTTCTGCATTTCTGAATCGTAAAAAATAAATGCCAGCGGCTGCATGCCTATAATTAAAATTATAGGTAGAACTGCCTGCATTGATTTGCCCGGCATTCAAGAGTTTGCCCAGGGTATTGTACATTTCAAACTGCAATGCCTCGTTCAATGGCTGTAATTTCACCACAAAATCACCTGAGTTGGGGTTTGGGTACAAATCCAAATGGATGTCTGCCTGACCTGTCGGCATTCCAATGGAAGAAAACAACGGAATCTCAATCTCCACCCTTGCATCGCAAGCCAGGGAATCCTTTACGATCAACACATATGTGCCCGCTGCCAGGTCACTTGCAGAATTACCACTCAATGTAGTATCCAGCCAGGTATAGCTGTATGGAGGAGTACCACCATTTACATCTACCAGCACCGAGCCGTTTGACTGCCCACTGTCGGCAGCGATTTGCAAGTCAATATCCAGGTTCAATTCTTCTATCATTAGCGTATCCAGCAAAGTACACAAATTGTCATCCGTAACAGTGAGTTCGTAAGTTCCTGCTACTTCAACAAAAACAGAATCATCAGCACCAGTTGACCAGTTGAAATTATAGGATCCAGAACCACCGCTGACCTGTGGTATGACTTCGCCCAATTTTTCGCCACACTGCACATTCTTTATAGAAAAACCTATACTAAGTGGATCAGGACTGCGGATAATAGAAGATGCTACTGATGAACAGCCTGCCGCATCTGTAACTGTTACTGAATAGGAACCCGGGCTTAAACCAGAGATATCTTGGCTGCTTGAGCCATTCGACCAGTTATAATTGTATGGTGGCACTCCTCCGCTCAGGCTCAAATCAATACTGCCATCTGAAGCCCCTGAACAGGAAACATCTGTTTTAACCGCAATCAGATTTGCACCTCCTGCATCATTTACATTATAGCTCCTGAACCTTGTGCAGCCCATGGCATCGGTAACAGTCAATTCGTAATTGCCCGACTGAAGGTTGCTGATTGTTTTACTCACCTGGCCGGTGCTCCACAAATAAGTATAGGGTGATGTTCCTCCGGTCACATTAACTGTAATCGAAGCATCCGATTGGCCACAGGTAGCATCTGAAATAGTAGCATTTACCTGTATAGGCTGTGGTTCTGATATGTTGAAAGTATCCGCTTTTTCACAGCCATTGGCATCGGTAACCGTGAAGGAATACACCCCTTCACTTAAATTGCTGTTGATAGAGTCGGTATTGCCATTTGACCACAGATACTGGAAGGGGCCGCTACCTGAAGGATTTAAAGAAGCAGCTCCGCTTGCTGCACTATTGCAATCTACATCCACAAGGGTCAATTGTACCGATGGTCCACTTAATGTAGCTACCGAATAGCTTGCCGTTTGTTCACAGGTATTGGCATCTGTCACGGTAACAGTATAATTTCCAGCCGGGAGATTATTGACAGACAGGCCATTGGCACCATTGCTCCAGCTTGCCTGGTATGGTGCTGTCCCATTTTGAACAACAAGATTGATTGCTCCATCAGCAGTATCACAAGCAGAGTTAGTAATTTGTTCATTCAACTGAATTGGGTCAGGATTATTTAACAGATAGGTTCTGATGGTATTGCAATTGTTTTGATCACTAACAGTCACCGAATAAGTTCCAGCTGAAAGATTATTGATAAAACTATCGGTGGCATTGGTACTCCAGTCAAATGAATAAGGAGCAGTTCCTCCGGAAACCGAAAGGCTGATATTTCCGTCAGCACTGCCATTGCAGGAAATACTGTCAATACTGGCCTGAACAGAAGGCCCTCCTACATTATTAATGGAATAGGAATAAATCTCGCTACAGGATTGTGCATCTGTAATGGTCAATTCATAATTGCCGGAAGCCAGGTTGCTGATCGTTGCGGAAGTATCACCATTGCTCCAGTCAAAATCATAAGGGGATGTTCCTCCGGAAACATTTACCGTAATGCTTCCATCGCTATTGCCACAACTTGCATCTGTCGTTTGGGCATTAACATTCAATCCGGCAGGATTCGATATGCTAACCGAAGTATCAGCAGTACAGAAGTTGCTGTCCCTTACCGTTACCGCAAATGCGCCTGCACCCAGGTTGCTGATCGAAGCTGTACTATCGCCAGTGTTCCAATTGTAGTGATAGGGAGCAGCACCACCCGAAACATTCAGATCCAGGGCAGCATCACTTCCATTGTTACATGTAAGGGGAGTTACAAGCAAATCAAGGTTCAGATTGACCTGTATATCCTGGATTGTTATGGTAGCGGTTTTACTGCAATTGTTGTTGTCGGTAACGGTTACTGAATAATTACCTCCCGAAAGAAAATCAAGGGACGCTGTATTGTCGCCTGTACTCCATGAATAGACATAAGGAGCCGTACCACCCGAAACCTGTACTGAAGCGGAACCATTGCTGTTGCCACAATAGGCAGCATTTCCACTGATATTTAGGGTTAAACTATCGGGCTGGCTCAAAGTATAGCTGTCACTTGCCGTACAATTATTTGCATCCGTAACAGTTACTAAAAAATTACCTGCCCCCACAGCGGTGATTGTGCCAGTGGTTTCTCCTGAATTCCATTCATAGGTATAAGGAGCAGTTCCACCACTTGCATTTACGGAAACTGTTCCATTTGTATTGCCAAAACACAAAGGCTCATCACCTGAAACAATTGCTGATGGGCTTTCATATACCGTAATGTATCCGCTTACCGTAGTGGTATCACTGCCATCGGGATTGCTGACTGCAAGTGTTACCGGGTAATTTCCGGGCGTATTGTAGCTTACGCTTGGATTTTGGCTTGATGAAGAGTTTGGTGTTCCACCGGGAAAACTCCAGTTCCAGGTATCCGGGTTTTTTTGTGAAATATCGGTAAAATCAACTGTTCCACCTTCACAAACTTCCGTTACATTTGAAGTGAAATCAGCAATGGGCGATAAATCAATAGCGGTACATTCCCCGCTAACATCAATATTGTCGAGGTAAAGGTTATTGCCATAATCATTTACAGACAAAAACTTCAGACGCACATTGTTCATTTGATCAAAAGCACTGAGATCAACGGTAAAGCAGCTTGCACCTATGGTTCCCCCAAAACACCAATCATCAGTGGCAGAGGGATAAAAATCTGCTGTGGTAGTAGCATTGGTTGCAAAGCTGCCTGTTCCGTCCTCTGCACGGGCAAAGACAATATTCGGGTAGGTATTCCCTCCATCGGTAGAAACCAAAATTTTCAATGAATCCTGTTGGTTTTGTGAATACCTTCTAAATGCATGATCGAAATTCAACTCCGTATTGATAATATTGCCAAGATTCAGCACAGGAGTAATCAGACCGTCTTCAGCTCCAATGGCATTGTTGTAGGAGTAAAAATTAATGCCGGCAGCAAAAGTGCCACTTTGGGTACCGTCAACGGAATATATGTCCCATGTGATGGCATTGTCCGGATTGTCAATGGTCCAGTTATTGGTGGCAAAACTTTCTGATTCAAAGTCTTCAAAAAAGACATTTACCATTCCGGTGCCAATTGAGATAAAATCAAATTCAGTATGTGTATCAAAACTGTTGGGGCCATTCACCGTGAGCGATACATCGAAATCGCCTACAGAATTATAGGTAACCACAGGATTCGGGTCGGTTGAAGTAACGGGTGTTCCACCGGGAAAATTCCAGTTGTAGGAAATAACATCGCAAGTGGATAGATCAGAAAATTGAACCGTAATACCAGGGCAACCATCGGTAATATTGGCCGTAAAATCTGCAGACACTCCTTCAACCGTAATATAGGCCGATTCGGTTTTTGTGTCCTGGCCATAGGTATTGGATGCAGTAAGCGAGACCTCATAAACACCCGGGGAATTATAGATCACCGCAGGGTTTTCCGCTGAACTTGAAGCAGGATTGCCTCCCTGGAAAGTCCAGTTCCAGGCAGTGGGTGTATTGCTTGAAAGATCTGTAAACTGCACGGTATCACCGGCACAAATGGTCCGGGGTGCTGCACCGAAATTAGTCACAGGAGGTGCATTCTGATTGATCACGGAATCTACCACCTTGAACAAATCCAAACCGGCTTCTACCAGGTGTCCCACCGAGGGTTTGTCAAAAGCTTCAACGATAAGCTGCATATTGGCCGTAGGAGCCATGTAATCACTGACTTTGATTTCGTTGAAATTCCACTGGTTGCTGTTGGGTGAATTGACATCCAGCAGATCAATCACTTCAGTATTTACGCCATTGGTCAACCTTACAATCAGGCTGTCGTTGGGTGTTCCGGTTCCCCCTGAATTGTAGAACCATCGGTAATAGCTGATAAACGGTTCGGAATAGCTGCTCAGGTCAAATACAGGGGAAGTAAGGGTGGTTGTGCCATCATCCACATCATCTGTTCCTGCATTGCCCCCGCCATTGCCGGTAACAAAAGCCTGGTCTCCATAATCATTGGCCACATCACTTCCTGAATTACAGGGTTCTCCATTAAAATCAGTGCCGATTGGTGCGCCTCTTTCCCAGTTTCCTGTTGTAGCATTACCGCTTTCTGTCCAGTTGAAATCAAAGAGAAAATCATCGTACCAACCAGTTTCCAAATCAATATAGACAGGCCCCGTATTTGCCAAAACACTAATACCGGTGTTTACATTGGTCACATAACTCCATTTTCCGGCATAGATATCATAAGTACCTTCAAAAACATCAATGCTGAAATTGCCCAGCGCATCGGCAGTTACATTGTAATCAAAGGAACCATCGATCAACACTTCGGCATTGGCAATGCCGTTCAATGTACTTGCATCGCGCACCTGCCCGCTCAATGTGTACTGATCAAGCGCCTGGCAAACCATGGAATTGGCCAAAATGCCTCTCCTCGGGCTGTTCAGCATTACCGTTCGCATACGGGCTACCTGGTCTTCGGTAAAAATATTCATGCAGGCATCATTGGTGTAGTCCATATAATTCTGCACCATATCCTGGGTGCCACAGTTAACGGTAGTGGGGCATCCCCGGTTTGAATCATCAGATTCAGGCGTATCTGCACAGAAATCGTCAGTTCCACATCCACCATCTCCCCAGATATGCCTTAATCCCAACCAGTGCCCGGCTTCGTGCGTGGCTGTTCTTCCGCCATTGCTCGGGGCACTTACATTTCCGGTGGTGCCAAATGCGCGGTACAGGCAAACAATCCCGTCAGAATTGGCAGGTCCGCCATTTCCGGGCATTCCTCCTAAACCTGAAAGTGAGGGAAATTGCGCATAGCCCAGCAATCCGGTATTGCCAAAATCCACCACCCAGATATTAAAATACTGATCGGGATTCCAGATGGTAGCCGGTTTCAAATTGTTGTCAATATCATTGGTGCTGCCCCAGGTTGCCTGCCCTCCATTGTACCTGTTGATTCCAGGCTCTGACAGTACATTACCACTGGGGTCGATCTGTGCCAGGCAAAATTCAATTCCCACATCTGAGGCCACAGCCTGGAAATTGGCAGGAGCATTCCCGGTATCGGGATTTAGCCTTCTGAAATCTTCATTCAAAACATCAATCTGTGAATAGACCTGTGCTGCGCTGATGTTTTCATTGCTTCCTACCGGATCGCCATTGTGCACCACATGCACAATCACCGGCAAAGTATAAACATCCGGTCCTGAAAAACGCCCCAGGCTGTTTCTTTGGTTCTGCCTGTTGGCAATTTTGGGGGCCAGCCATTGTTCGAAATCCTTTAAGCTCGGCAGATTGTGTTTTTGACGCAACACACTATCAGCATGCATGGTGCCGCATTGTTCATGGTTGTGCTGGGCGCTTAATGCGGTAGGCATTAACAAAAATCCCGAAAAGAAAGCAATCAAAAATAGATAGGGAAAAGACATATAATTCACGAATAGCATGGTTTTCAGTATGGTAAATATTTTTTAAAAATAAGAAAACTCATAGAGAATATGAATTTGGAATTGAAACTGGATGTAAGACAATTTTCAATTCAGTTATTTCACCAGGGCATTTGAAATGGATTACAAATCCATGAATATTGCTTTCGGATTCGGAAATCCGAAAGAGCTGCGTTGCAGGGCTTATCTGACTTCTGAATAAGAGCTTTACTGTCTCCAGTGTCTTTTCAAGGTTCAAAATTAGCCATGCCCAAAACAACCCCTAATCCCGCAAGAAAAAAGACTTCCCTATTCCGATAAGATTTTATGCAATTCCAAATTCAGATAATAATGATGTCCTTGTATTGTTTTCTTTTCAAGCACCTGTAATTCACAAAGTTGATTAAGGTATTCCCTAGCGGTATTTTCAGAATATAATTTGGCTTCCACCAAATGTTTTACTTTGGTGTATGGCTGAATAAAAATCATTTCCAGTAATTTTTCCAACTTATTAAACTTAAACTTTTCGCTGTTTAAGTAATCTCCAATATTCTCTTTGGCCTCCACAATATCATTGATTTTATGGAATGTAATATTTGAAGTGGATTCAATTGCCCGCAGCATAAATAGCAACCAATTTTCCCAATCCCCTCTTTGGGAAACTCCTTGTAGGTAATGATAGTAGTCTTCTTTATTTTCTAAAATATATCTGCTGTGAAAAAGAATGGGTAAATCCAATAATTTTTTGAGTGTCAGGTAATGAATATTAAAAATCCTTCCTGTTCTGCCATTGCCATCTCTGTATGGATGTATGGCCTCAAATTGATAATGTGCCATTGCCATTTTAAGCAAATGGTCAATATTGTATTTTTCATCATCATTGACAAATTTTATTAAACGCTCAAGTTTTGCTTTTATAATTTCAACTCCTTTAGGTGGCGTATATACCGTGCTGCCGGCATTAGGCCCCGTGCCTCTTTGTTTGATCCTTGTATTGGAAAAGGGTGGTCTGATCGAATCATTAACCATTTTAATCTCTCTGTAGATTCTATTGAAATATTCCAGGTCAAAGCAATTGTTCTGCTCTAAATATTCATACCCAGACCAAAGCGCTTCCCTATATCTGAGTACTTCCTTAGATGCTCCGGTAGCATCTTCTTTGTCGTCACTATACGCTTTATAAAGTTCGTCATCGGTTGTAAAAACATTTTCTATTTCACTCGAAAATTTGGCTTCCTGAAGACTTATGGTATTGATCAATATTCCTTGATTTGGCAATACTGCACTTCTACCATGAAGCCTGGCCAAAGCAGCCTTTGCATCACCTAATTTTTCAAGCACCTCTACCGTTTGATAGTATTGCTTATCTATTGGCAAATCAGGTAAATCATTCCAGGGGATGTTCCTATCGGGGTTAATTTGATATTTGCTCACAGACCTTAATTTTTAATGATTTTAATGTTTGCTATCAAAACAGACCTTAAAATACTAAATAAAAGCATAGCAAACCTTAAAATTTCCATTTTTTAATGTTTACTACCGAAACAGACATCAAAAAACAAAACAAAAAGCCAACAGACCTTAAAATTTGCATTTTTTAATGTTTACTACCGAAACAGACATTAAACTTATAATTCCCGTTTACCCTACCTTTGCAAAAAACAAAAATAAAATGGCTCTTATAAACTTTAAAGAACTGCGCAATCAAAGGGATTTTAAAATGATCTTTTTGGATTTGTTTATGGTCGTATTGGTACTGGTCAATATGGCCTATATCATTGTGGAATTCAATTTTGAAACAGAAGTCATAAATGGATTGCTGTACGAATACCTTCCCAAATTCCATACCTGGTACGATGTTCATTTGCACAAAAATTTCCTTTATTACGATACTATTTTTGTCAGTATATTCTTGGCAGAACTCTTTATTCGCTGGGGCTTGGCCATTAAAAGAGATACCTATGCCAAATGGTTTTTCTACCCCTTTGTACATTGGTACGATGTGCTGGGATGTATTCCGCTTGGAGCTTTCAGGGCGCTGCGTATTTTGCGTATTATTTCCATTATTGTGCGGCTGCACAAGCTCAAAGTGATCAATGTGAGGGAATGGTACATCTATACCGTTTTTGTAAAATACTCCAATATCCTGGCCGAAGAGATCAGCGATCGGGTAGTGGTGAATGTAATCAGTGGCATTCAGGATGAAGTAAAATCCGGGGGAGTTACCGCAGACAAGATTTTGAACGAAGTGATACTGCCGCAAAAGCCTTTTTTAGTCGATTGGCTTTCGCACCGCATACAACATGCTACTGCCAAAACACACGTGCACCTGGAACAGGACCTGAAAAATTACATCGACAGCAAAGTGCAACTTGCGCTTTACAACAATCCGGAAGTGAAAAACCTGGAAAGAATTCCGGTAGTAGGTGGTGCAGTGGCGAAAACCCTGGGCACAGCCGTAAGCGATGTCACTTTTAATGTGATCAATGGGATTATCAAAGACCTCTCGACCGGGGAGAACAAAGCCGTGATTGAAGACATTGCCGACCTTACGCTCGATGCGATTATGACCCAGGAGAAGGACGAGGAACTGGACAAAACCATTAAGAAAATGGTGCATGCCTCATTGGAGGTGGTAAAAGCAGAGGTACAGGTAAAACAATGGCTGATTGATATGGAGGAGGAGAAAAAAGCGAAGCAAATTGCGAAGGAGGGATAGGCTGGTACTATGCCAAGCCGATTGACCGTTGTGGGTAGTGGTTGCAACGCAACACCAAAAATTATCAAATAAGGAAATGTTTCAAAGCGGTTATTTCGTCCCAAATAATTGCTAAATTTGGGACGAATTTAAACCAAAGGAAAGGCGACAAGTACAAAATCATTTCCTTTTTTGCTAAAAAAGCAAGGGGCATGATGTGCAGATATTTAATTCAAAACAGAATAGAAAATCCCGAGGAAATTAAAGCTTTCGACATAGAAGGGTATAGCTACAATGACCCATTGAGTAAAGGCAAGGAATGGGTATCTACTAGGGAAAGCGCATAAACTTTTTGGTAACTCCGCTAAGTTTTGGCTCGGCCTTCAATATGATTACGACCTTGAAGAAGAACAAAACAACAAACAGAAGGAATTTGATCAAATTGAAAAGTGGAAGAATAATGTGGCTTGAAAGCAATCTTAAATAGACAAATTATTCAGCTACAAATTCAATAAACTCTTTACCGTAATCAAGTAACTTAATTGAAGGTGCTCCTCCGTCTGATTCAACATACCCACCTTGGCTATGGAAATCTCGAAAGTCTCCACTTATTCTAATCAAAGAAATATTTTCTAAGTCCCTTACACATTTTCTAAAAAAATACTTGTCAATAGTAGGGTTTTCTTTAGAGTAGATTTCATGGAAAACCTCAAACCCTTTTACCTCTTCAACAATGAGATCTTCCTTTTCAACGATAAATAATAAGCAATCAATATGAGTAGTTGTAAGATCATCTACAATACTTAAAAAAGATGATTTTTTATCATATTCAGTATTCATATTAAAGTAATTACCAATGCTATTTTTCAAATAAAATAGCTTCTCTTTTTGGTGAGTTTTAAAAGCTATTTGCGATGCTTCTAGTAAAAATGAGGTAAATTCTTCATTACTTTTCAAATTCTCCACTTGAAAGCCTTCAACTTTATCTTGTAGATCAAGTAATTCTCCAGCAACTTCCACTCTCCATTCATGAAGCCTTTCTGATACTGGTTGTTTTATAAGAAGATCAAATAATTCAACTAAACCACCTCCAGATGGCAACAACCCAGTTAAACCCTTTGCAATTCTGTGTAATTTATCATCTGAATTTTCTTCTGGTGGATTGTGGATTTCAGTCATGATTTAAAGGTTAATATCCTAAAACTTATCCAATCCACTGTCATACTCACCGGGGCGGCCAAAGAGGATTTTCCTGCGGTCTTTCCAGGTTTTGGAATGCCACAGGTCGCGGGCAATGTCGATGTATTCGTGAAAAACCAGGTAAGCCGGGTTTTGCGAATTAATGGGTTGGGTAACACCGTACACGGGTTTTTCACCGGGTTCTACATAGGTGCCGAAAATACGGTCCCAAATGATAAACATAGAACCGTAATTTTTGTCGATAAAGGCCGTGTTTTTTCCGTGATGCACCCTATGATTGGTAGGGGTAACAAATATGTACTCAAACCATTTAGGCATAGGGCGAATCAATTCCGTATGCTGCCAAAACTGGTACAAAACCCCAATTTGGTGCACAATAAAAAACAAAATAGGATTAAAGCCCATCATAATAACGGGAATAAAGAATACGATTTTCACTTGATCGACCCAGCAAAGGCGGAATGAAACGGTAAGATTGTATTTTTCAGATGAGTGGTGTGTAATGTGCGATGCCCACCAAAACCTTTGCTCGTGTGCAAGTCGATGTGCCCAGTAGCGCATAAAATCATAGATGACCGCACATAAAATAAAAGACCACCAGGTAAAACCCATAACAAATGCAGGCGGAGTTAGGTAGTAGTAAACCGCCCATACCGTATAGATTGTACCAATTCCGATAACGGCAGTAACTGCAAGATATGCAGCACCAACACCTACGGAAGCTTTCAGGTCTTTTTTCTCGTAAAGATTGAGCTTTCTTCTTTTGCTGATCATGTATTCCAGCAATACAAAAAACAGCATTAAAGGACTGGCATACAAAAGCAAATTGGGAGCGCTCTCATACTGAAACAACATCTCCTTGAATAACAGTTTTCCACTGGTGAAATCCATATTTCAGATTTATTTAAAGCTAAATAAAAATTTTAGCTCGGTAATTTTCAGGACAAAGTTAAAAGTTTCTTTTTTAAGAAAAGTTCAATCAAACGAACTCTAAAAAATAATAATCAGATATCGGTTTCGGGAGTATTCTTCCTCCCATTTCTCCCCGTCAAATAAATGCAAAGAAAAATCAGCCGCAGCAACCCCTCCTCACTTTTATTTTACCCCTATGTGGGATTGGGATTTTTTGGAAATATTGAATAATGCATATTCCGGGTTCAAAGGAATGCAGCAAAAAAACACACGACCTTATGCTTTAGCTACAAATGCATTCAAAAAAGGATTATAATGGATCGGTTCTTACATTCTCAACTCCCAAACAATTCGGGAAAAGTTCTATCTAAGGTCTCAAGATATTTTCTTTTTGCTTTATCCGAAAGAAAACTCTTGTTTATAATTTCCCCCATGCTATCTTTCATTTCTTTGAATTCCTTTTCTATTTTTTTAAGCAGCCTATCGCTTATTTCAAATCGCTTACCAAGCTCCAAAAAGTCTTCTATCGTGTAATAATAGCTTTCGCCCCGTGGTAAACTTGTCCGCTCCATCTCTTTGAAAAGATTGAGCGCAATTGGGGCATCCTGTACATGGATTTTTGTATTCATAAGGTCATATGAAGGAGATAGCTGCATATCCCCATCAGCAGTTTCCAGTAATGAGAAGTTTTTCAAATGTGCATCTCCATTTCCAGTTAAATAATTAAAAATCAAAATTCTTATCAGCTCAATTTTATTTAGCGGAGATAGTATATTACCGAAATCTTCATAAGTCTTTGAGGTATATTTGTATCGACCCTCACTATCCTTTTTTGCTTTAAGGACAGATGCAAAATCCTCCTGACTTAGCTTTTCCTCCTTTTCATTATAATCAAATCTTCTTGTAACATATGCTGGCATACCATTTTCGAATTTCATGAAACAACATTCAGCAGTTCTTATTTTGAACAACTGCTTAGCCATTTGCATTGTAACATGTTCATTAGCTGGCGAGTCTGATTTTAAATTGAATCGCGACAATAGAGGCTTAATAATGTATATTGAGTTTTCACCTTCTTTCAAATTCGGAGATAATTCTGTACCTGTTGCCTTCCCTATAAAACCTTTAGTTTGAACACCTGATATACTGAATCCCGCAGGATACCCATCAATCACTTTGGAAATATCTTCCCAATTAAAATTGAGATGATGGTTTACTTTTGACCTGTCAAATAATTTTCTCTCGCATGATGAACAAAAGCCTTCAACATTATCCTTTAGGCAACCAAAACACTGTCCCATTATTCTTCGATTTTTTTAACAGTTATTGCGCCAATAGTATCTTCCCCACAGGTATGTGCCAATAACTCCCAATCATCGGAAATATCTATTCCCAGGGCATTACAAATTTTCTTCCTATTTTCTCCCTCACTTAAAATTGACTGGAAATAATGGAACAATTCATCTGAATGATACGCTTTTTGAGACTTTGGCATGTTCACAGAGATAGGTCGAGTTGTTTCATCTTCTAAGAAATCGTCATCATACACAAAGTGATATCCGCTATCATCTCTCCAAAGCTTTCCTGCCTTTTTCTTTCCTTTGTATATAACTTCTAACTTCATTTAATCGATTTTACTTCAATTTTAATTTCCATATTCAGGAATTTTAAAATCTCGTTTATTACCTCCAGGCTTGGGTTTGTTTTCCCATGCTCTAAATCCGAAATTGTTGTTCTTGAAAAACCTGTATATTCAGACAATTCACCAATTGTTAGCTTTAATACCTTTCTTCTGTCCCTTATTATTTTTCCTAGTTCCTTAGATTTCATAACTACTAAACTGGTTATTAGTTGTCAAATATACAGTTTTAGCTCAAGAATGTCAATTATTAATCAATAAAATGGTTAAACTATGACAATAATTTAATCCCAGAAACAATTGTCAAAAAACATCCAGTAAACTGGACGTTGAACGAAAAACTGATAGATAAAGAGATGCAACATAAAATAATCATCCACCCGATTACTATTTTGAGGTAGCTGGGCAGTTCCAAAAGTATTTTTATTTATGACTTATTCTTTGGGTATAAAAGCACAAGTACCGATTCGATAATACTTGTTCGAGCTTAAGGGGACTTCGTAGCAAGGGTGCTACGAAGAGAGGGGTTCTTCCTGGCCGCTAAAAGGATAGCTTTTAAGAATTTCAGCCTTATCTAAAATTGCATTTTTGATTTCATTCAGCTTTTCTTCACTCACATCATCTTCCAATAAGGAAAGACACTCTTTGAGACCTGCTTTTGCCTGTGGAGTATATACGAGCTGCCTTTGCATTAATTAAATTTCTTCCATATCCTCTCGAGAAAGAAATGCTCCATTTTTAATCTGTTGATTGGAGCGTTTTGCCCTATCGCTTAATTTTCGCTTTAAAACAGACGCTTTACTTTTCTTGAGCAAAGTGAACAAAGCCTCTAAAACCTCAACATCCTCTTCAGATTCAATTAGCAATCTCAATTCCTCTTTTAGTTCTAATGCTGACATTTTTATCGATTTACTTTCTAAAATAAACGAATTGTGCTACAAGTTCCAATTTTTGGTCAATACAAGTTACTTCTTTGTTGATGGAGATTTCCAATCAAGTTGGAAATGACGGGGATATTTAAACTCAAAACCTCAGCCCACCCCAAACACCCACCCGGGTCTCAGTGAGCAAGCCATTGGATACTTCTCTGTAAAGTGGATTCCAGGCAATGTCCAAGCCAATCTGATTGTTTTCAGGGTTTTGATATTTGCTGTTGTAAATTTTAAGTGCAGAGCCGGCAAAAGGGTCAAGATGCTTTTTAAAGCGATAGCCAAAATCGTACATTAATCGAAGAATATTTCAATTGTAAAATCCTTATTCACCAAATCTATTTTATGTTTATTCTCAGCAACTCCATACGTTGTAATGAAAGTTATATGATCCATTTTTTTAGTTCCTGTTACTTGTTTTAAACCTTCTTTCTTTGTTCTAAAATTCTTGGCGTATTCTGCTGTAATCGTAAATTCATTTGCGTGAAATTTCATTTCACAAATATTTATTACACATTTTCAGCGGATTATATTTTCATAATCCGCGGAATCTATCTTTAAAAAGTATTTTCCGCGGATTATAATAGATAGAAAAGAAAAACGGGTGCTAATAAAGTAGGTAAATATCAATGCTTTGCAACAAAGGAATACAGCCTAATAAACCCATCATTCAACTTTCTTCTTCCCCGTCCTTCCCGTCAAATAAATGCCAAGGAAAATCAGCAGCAGCCCTGCTATTTGCATAAAACCGATCATCTCACCATCCAGCAAACCCCAGAATGCAGCTACGCCCGGAATCAAATAAGTAACGGTGGATGCAAACAAAGCACTTGTACTTTGAATCAATTTATTGAACATCACCAGTGCCAATGCCGTACCCATAAATGAAAGTATAAAAAGATAGCCCAGTGCTGTCAATGCACCGTTGTCGTGCTGCACCTGATGCAATATATCCGTACTGAGTAAATACAAGCCACTCAAAGGGCCAATAATAATAAATACCAGTGCTGTAACCTGCACAGCCGGATAGGTCGATAAATAATTTTTCAGGATATTTCCACCCAGACCATAACAAATCGTAGCAAGCACTACAAAAAGCCCGTAAGCCAAATTTTCAGAATCAAAAGCAGAAAATGAACTGCCCTGCAAAATAATCCCCAATGAACCTGCAAAACCAATAAGTACACCAATGATTTTCTTTGCAGTACTTTTTACACCAAAGAATAAAATCCCCAGTAAAAGAGTAAAAATAGGCACCAGTGCATTCAGCATTCCGGCCATGGAGCTGTCTATTTTGGTTTGTGCAATGGCAAAAAGAAAAGGCGGTACACCGCTGCCAAATATCGCTACACCCAATAAGGGCCAAAAGCGCTTTTTTAACAATTGCATGGTTTTGGGCCTGAACAGCAAAACGGGCAAGAGCACCACAAATGACAGAAAAATCCTCACGGTACCAACCTCAACGGGGGTGAATGCTTTCAGTGCCAGTTTGATCAGAATAAAAGAACTGCCCCAGATTACCGATATCAGTACAAGGAGTACAAAATGCTGCCAATGTGCTTCAAGTGAATTAAATCTCTTCATTGAGTAGCTTCCACAATTTGTCTTTCAATTCGTCCAGTCCTGTGCGCGTAAAGGAGGATATAAAAACAGTATCTACATCGGGTAGTTCGGGGCGCAGCATTTCCATGAGTTCCGCATCCAGTAAATCACTTTTGCTGATGGCCAGCAGGCGTTTCTTTACCAATAGATGCGGGTTGTACTTTTCCAGCTCGTCCAACAAAGTAGTGTATTGCTTTTTGATGTCTTCAGAATCTGCCGGTACCATAAATAGCAAAACCGAATTCCGCTCGATATGTCTTAAAAACCGATGTCCCAGGCCTTTTCCTTCAGAAGCCCCTTCTATAATTCCGGGAATATCGGCCATTACAAAAGACTTGAAATCGCGATAAGCCACTATCCCCAAATTGGGCGTAAGTGTTGTAAAGGGATAATCGGCAATTTCGGGTTTAGCCGCACTCAAGACAGAAAGCAAACTGGATTTTCCTGCATTTGGAAAACCCACCAGGCCTACATCCGCCAGAATTTTCAGTTCGAGGATTTTCCAGGATTCCTGCCCTCCTTCGCCCGGTTGGGCATAGTGTGGGGATTGATTGGTAGAAGATTTAAAATGGGTATTGCCCAAACCGCCTCTTCCGCCTTTTAGCAAAAACGCTTCTTGCCCATCTTCCGTAATTTCAAAATGGATTTCACCAGTTTCAAAGTCTTTAGCTTGTGTGCCAAGCGGCACCTCAAGTACAATATCCTCACCAAACGCACCTGTTCTTCTGTTGGGGCCACCGGCTACTCCATGTCCTGCTTTTATATGCTTGCGGTATTTCAGCGGAAGCAAAGTCCACATTTGTTTATTTCCGCGCACAATAATATGCCCACCCCTTCCGCCATCACCGCCATCGGGGCCACCTTTGGGGATGTATTTCTCCCTGCGAAAATGGGACGAACCGCTACCTCCGCTGCCCGATCGGCAATGGATTTTTACATAATCAACAAAATTTCCTTTTTCCAAGACGGGTTTGCTTAGCGCAATTTATCTATGTGGTGTATCAAAAGGTTGGATATCTGACTGATAGAACCAACACCTTCTACATAAGTAAGTTTACCTTGTTCTTTGTAATAATTGGCCACCTGAAGGGTTTCTTTCTTATAAACCGAAATTCGATTTCTGATCACTTTCTCGTCCCGGTCATCAGCTCGTCCCGAGTCTTCACCTCTTTTGAGCAAGCGTTTTACCAGCTCTTCTTCATCGACTTCCAGAAAAAGCAATTGATCTATTTGTGTTTCTTTGAAAGACAATAACCTGTCGAGTGCTTCAGCCTGAGCTACCGTACGCGGGAATCCATCAAAAATAAAGCCTTTGGCATCGAGGTTGTTTTCCAATTTAGAACTGATCATTCCAATAACTACTTCATCGGGCACTAAAAGTCCTTTGTCCATAAAGCTTTTGGCCTCGAGTCCAAGCGGTGTTTCGGCTTTAATTTCTTGCCGGAGAAGGTCGCCTGTAGAAATGTGAATCAGTTCATAACGCTCTACAAGAGTTTGTGCCTGGGTTCCCTTTCCACTTCCCGGAGGGCCAAAAAGAATAATGTTTAACATGATTTATTTATGGGTTTGATTTGCAAAATTACACTTTTTTGGGATTGCTTTCGAGTTTGCAGATATCATTCCAGCATCTGCCGGCACCGTCATAGTCCAAACCATAACCTACAACAAAATCATTCTCTATTTCAAAGCCGGTGTATTTTATCCTATAATCAAACTGAAAGGCTTTAGGTTTGAGCAATAGCGTACATATTTCAACAGAATCGGCTCCTGCATTTTTAAGTTGAGGTAAAAAATATTGCAGTGTTTTTCCGCTGTCAACAATATCTTCAACTACGATTATTTTTCTGCCATTTATATTTTCGGGCAATGACAACAACTCATTTACTTTATTGCCGCTTTTCATTCCCCGGTAACTTTTAAGCCTCACAAAACTCACTTCGCAGGGAATATCAATATGATTGCTCAGCTCGCCTAAAAAACGATAAGCTCCATTGAGCACGCCTATAATTAAGGGATTCTGGTCTTTATAATCCGTATTGATCTGCATAGCAATTTCAGCAGTTCGCTTTAGAATTTGCTCTTGCGCTATAAGGGGCTTAAAAAATTTGTTTTTGAGTTGTGGCAAAACATTTTATTCGTATCCTACAATAATTTTCTGACCGACCGACAGTTCATTGCTCTTGAATTTATTCCATTCTATTAGCTGCTGAACGGAAACATCGTATTTTTTTGAAATTGCGTAGAGGGTTTCACCTTTAGCAACTGTGTGATAAATGCTTTTTTTAGTTTCTTCCACTTCTTCCTCAACAGGAGATTCTGGTGTCTTTCCAACTATAATTTTGTCTCCTATTCTCATGTCATTGATATTGATGTTTTTATTCCATAAAATCAATTCATCTACTGTTACATTGTATTTTTTGGACAAGCTGTAAAGCGTTTCTCCTGCTTGCAATGTATGAATAACTTCATCCGTCTCTCTTCCCTCTGAATTTTCGCTTTCACTTTGTTCTTCCTTTCTGTCAAAACCTATAATCAACATATCTCCGATTGACAAATTATTGGTTTCAACACCGGTATTCCATTCGAGCAATTGACCAACGGTAATATTGTTATTTACCGCAATGCGGTAAAGCGTTTCTCCTTTCAAAACCTTGTGATACAATGGATAAAGCGAGTTGGGCTTTAAATCAGCCTTTATTTTTTCACTTGAAACAGCTGCTCGTCCTGTACTTCCGCTAAAAGGAACATTTTCAAAGCCTACGATCAGTTCCTGGTCTATTTCCAATATGGGATTAGACAATTGATTCCAGCTCAGGAGTTCATCTATTTGAACAGTGTACAATCTGCTTATGGCATAAAGGGTTTGCTTGGGTTCTACAATGTGGTAAATCGGTCTTGACTGATAATTTTCCCTTGTATCTGTAGCCACTTGATCAGCATCCACGGACTTTTCTTCTCTTTCTTCATCCGGCTTATCCACTTCAATAACCATAGCAATTTCCTCAACTGATGCTTTACGTTCAGAGGCAAGTGTGTCTTTTGTTTCAGCTTCTTCTTCCTGAAGGGCTTCTAATTCAGCGGCTTTTTCTCTTTGCTCGGCTTTAAGTTCTTCGGTTTTCTTTTTCTTAGCAGCATCTTTGATTTCCTTTATTTTTCGCTCCAATCTTTCTTCGTATTCCCTCCTGATCTGATCTTCAGTTTTCAGCCTGGGCTTATCCTTACATTTTCTTTTAAGGCAGAGGCGCTCACCTGTCATGGGCTCTTCTCCGGGGTCCATTCTGTTTTTCTTATAAAGCGAGCGCAATTTTATGCCCTCTGTCTGAGAAATACTGGCCATTGTTTCGCCCTCCTTTACAGTATGGTATTTTTGCTGTCCTCTTCTCTTTTTAGGTTGCAAATAGACTTTGCTACCAGTTCTCACTTCATCTCCCGATTCAAAATCATTGTACTTGAGCAATTGCCTGAGGGTCAACTGGTATTTTTCAGCAATCAATTCAGCCGTTTCGCCAGGCTGGCTTACAACTGTTTTTATGCCATTGAAAACATAGATTTTGTTGTTCAAATCAGCCAGGAGCTCTTCCTTGGTCTTTTCAGTAGATTGCTCGTCTTCCATTTTATCAAATCGGTACAATTTGCGTTCTTCAATAACCCTGATTAACAAGTTGGCATATTGTGGGTTGGTGGCGTATCCGGCTCTTTTTAATCCTTTTGCCCAACTCTGGTAATCTTTAGAATCCACTTCAAATAGAAAAGCATAACGCGACCGTGTCATCAAAAAATTGGAGTGGTCCATGTATGATTCATGGGGATCTTTATAAACCCTAAAGCATTCATCTTTGGCATCATCATCCATATAATAACCCTTGCCTGTCCAGCCCGAATGGCATTTTATCCCAAAATGGTTTTTGGCTTCCTGTGCCAATTTACTATTGCCATAATTGGACTCCAATATTCCCTGTGCCAATTTGATACTTGCCGGAATTCCAGTTCTTTTCATTTCCTGCTGACACAAAGGGGCATACTCTTTAATGTAGTCTTCAATGCTGGTCTTTTTTAATTGAATGCCTCTGTTTTGTGCTGTTATTAAAAGAGGAAGGAATAATAACAAGGTGATAATGAAGAAATTTATTTGGCCAATTTTCATTTCTTAATTTTTAATAAAAGTGTAAAATTAGCGAATTGTCTTTGCTCTTTGTTTTCAATTATCCACAAAGCATTCTGAAAATGAGGGAATTTGATGGCAATAAATCCCTGGAAGGAATTCGGCTTCACTTATTTTTGTTTGAAAACCAGGATTTGATATTGCTGCCCCATTTGACAATCAGAGAATCGCTATTGCTATCTTTCTTGTAATTTTCTTCTCCAATTAATAGTGCAACTGGTTTTAGGTCAGTGTATTCTTCGCATATTACTTTTAAAATTGCAGTAAAAGGCAAAAACAATATCATACCTGCCACGCCCCAAACGGATGCTCCTATGATAATGCTCATAATAGATGCCAAAGCATTTATTTTCAAACTTCCCCCCACGATTTTCGGGCTTAAAAAATTACTTTCTATAACTTGAACTGCCCAAAATAAAAGCGCTACAGCTAAAGGCATCAAAAGGGAATCGTAAGAAATAAATGCGTAAAGCACAGGAATGGCGGCACCCACAAGTGTTCCTACATAGGGCACAATTGCTAGAACAGCGGCCAAATATCCAAATAGAAATGGGCTGTCCAATCCAATAATCAACAAACCAATACTATTGATCATGCCAAGGATTAGAATAATTAAAATGACTCCAAACAAATACTTTTGACCGACTTGCTGTATTTTACGAAAAAGATGCCTTGCCTTTTCTTGCTTTTCTTTGGGGTAAAATTCAACCAGGGCATTGACCAATCCCTTTTTGTAAATCAATATTAAAAATAAAAATACAACTGTAGAAACAACTCCGCTAAGGATTCCGGCAGTGCCGCTAAATGTTTCTTTAACCAAAGTACCCGCAGAGTTGTTCAGCCAATTTTTAATTTCATCGGTAATATCGCCTGATTCAACATTGGGAACAAAATTCACATTGTTGTTTACAAATAATGTAACATCGGCAAATACACTCAGGATTTTATCGCGAAACTGTGAAAATTCTTCAGAGAGTTCGATTATTTGGGTAGATAAGAGAATTGTGGCTCCCGCAAAGGATAGAAAAACGCCAAGCATAGAAAGAAAGGCGGCAAACATTTCATTCATGCCCAATGATTCCAGTTTTTTTACCATAGGGTAAAGAATAAAGGACAACATCAATGCAAAACTTAGTGGTATAAGTATGACCTTGCCATAATGCATGGTTGCGAATAGTGCAAATAGAGTCGCAAATACATAAAACAGCTTTTGAAAAGACAATTTCATATCAAGCTTATTTTGTGATAAGATAGATATTATAATCAAATTTTTCTCAGTATCATCACCTTACAATTCATCAGATTTTGAAAAACCTTTTACAAGCCAACAAAAACCTAATCCTCGAAATTATTGCCGTACTCAGTGGTGCGGCTTATACCATCTTGATCAGCTACGGTAGTCTTTGGTGCTGGTTGTTTGCCATTATCAGTTCTATTGCATTTATTTATCTCTGCTTTAGCAAAAGATTACTGGCCGAAACCGGTCTGCACACTTTTTATCTGGCTATGGGGTTTTACGGGTTCTATTCATGGGATACTGCCGAAGGTGGCTTTGCTCCAATTAGTCTGGGCTGGGAATATAATTTCATAATTATTATCGCTGCCGGAGGACTTTCCATTATAAGTGGTCATCTTCTAAAAAGACATTCAAAGGCTGCACTACCCTATTTAGATGCATTCACTACCATTTTCAGTATAATTGCTACTTTTATGATGGTCGGAATGGTGCTGGAAAACTGGATTTACTGGATTGTAATAGATGCTTTATCTATTTATCTATACAGCAAAAGGGGGCTTTATCTTTCAGCACTTTTATACCTGGCGTATATTGGTTTGGCTATTAACGGACTGATCAACTGGCTATGAAAAAAATTGCAGTAGTAGGACCGGAATCAACCGGCAAAAGCACATTGAGCAAAATGCTTGCAGATGAACTGGAAGGACTTTGGATACCAGAATATGCCCGAATCTATCTCGAAGCAAATGGGCTTGACTATAAGAAAGCAGATGTTGAAAATATTGCAAAACATCAATATGAGCTGGAAAAAAGTGCTGAAGAAGTAGCCCAAAATCAGTGGATAGTCTGTGATACCAACCTACTGGTGATTAAAGTCTGGATGCAGTACAAGTACAATGATTATCCCAAATGGATAGATCAAAAATTAAAACAGGAAACTTTGTACATCCTCAGCAAGCCAGATATGCCTTGGGTGTCAGATCCTTTGCGCGAAAATCCACACAACCGGGATGAGCTGTACGAAATTTACTTTGATTTATTAAAAAAGTCAGGTGCGCAATTTACTGAAGTTGAAGGTAACGAAAAGCAGCGTTTAACAAACAGTCTAAAATGGCTGAGCCAGTTTCAATAGCTATTTTTTCTTTGCAATTAGATTTCTATTGAAGAAATTAACATTAATTCCTTCAGCTCATTCAATGAATTTACATTAATTTCTTCAGTATATTTTGACTTATTTTTGTAACTTTAAAAAATGCATACAGATAAAAACCATATCCAAAGGGCAATTTTCCAAGTATTCAAACAAAAAGTAAAACCGCAAAAAGTATTGATTTTACTTGGAGCGAGAAGAGTTGGGAAAACAGCTTTGATACATAGATTTCTAGAAGAAATTCCTAAAAATAAATATCTTTTGCTCAACGGTGAAGACCAGAAAACAATTGATGCATTTGAAGATCGCTCAATAGATAATTTTAAGCGCATTATAGGAAATCAAGAATATTTGGTAATTGATGAAGCACAAAAAATTGAGGATATAGGAGTCAAGCTGAAATTAATCGTAGATGAAATAAAAAACATCCGAGTAATTGCTACAGGTTCTTCCATGTTTGACCTAAGCAACAAACTTGGAGAACCTTTGGTAGGAAGGGAAAACACATTGCTGTTATACCCACTTTCCCAAATGGAGCTCAACAATCTTGAAAATTATCTTGATACAAAATCCAAGCTTGAAGAGAGGCTGATTTTTGGAGCCTATCCCGAACTAGAAAAATATGAAAGCTGGGATGAAAAGGGAGATTATCTGGAAAGTATCGTAAATGCATATTTGCTAAAAGACATACTCGAATATCAGGGTATTAAAAAAGCAGATAAAATAATGGATTTACTAAGGCTAATCGCTTTTCAGGTGGGTAAAGAAGTGAGCATAGATGAGCTTGCCAACAATCTAAAGGGCATCAGTAGAAATACCGTAGAAATTTATCTGGATTTACTTTCGAAGGTATTTATTATTTATAAAGTAAATGGATTTAGCAGAAACCTGAGAAAGGAAATCAGCAAATCATCACACTGGTATTTTTATGACAATGGTATTAAAAATGCAGTTTTGCGCAATTTTAATCCATTAAAATTAAGAATGGATAAAGGTGATCTTTGGGAAAATTACCTAATGAGCGAAAGAATAAAATTCAATTCCTATTCTAAAAAACGGGTCAACTATTATTTTTGGAGAACCTACGATCAACAAGAACTGGATCTTGTAGAAGAAGAAGCTGGAGCATTGAGAGCTTTTGAATTTAAATGGAATAAAAACAAGACCCCAAAAGCCCCAGGAGCATGGAGGAAAAATTATCCAAATGCTTCATTTGAAATTATTCATCCCGATAATTACTTATCCTTTATCTGCTAACTGAAAGTATTAACGTGAATTCCTTCAGTTCATTCAATGAATTCATGTTAATTTCTTCAGTACACTTCGTTTTTTTCAAAAATCAGTTTGTTTAGAAAACTTCATTTCAACTTTCAAATAATTTTCCCTTAGCTTTGCAGCATAATCTATTAGGGGTGCTCGATAAAGGGCTGAGAATTTACCCTCAATACCTGATCCAGATAATGCTGGCGAAGGGAATATAGGTGAAAAAGGCATATTGCTTTGCGCTGTGTTCTTTTCATTTGTTGTCTCATACCTTTATCCCGGCCCGTAATTATTAAAAACAATAATTATGAAAAGGCTGCAAATTTTACTAATTACTTACTTTCTTTCTCAGGTGCTTTCTGCCCAGGAAAACAAACTCACAGGACAAATTTTAAATGAAGAAAACCAAAGCCCGGTAACCGGAGCTTATGTAGTGGCAAAAGATTATCTGCTTGTTGCCTACACCGATGAGAATGGGAACTTCGAACTGAGTACCAAACGCGTTTCCAGCGATAGTTTTACGCTCAATATTTCCCATATCAGCTTTCAGAAAAAACAGCTTATTGTTTCTAAGCAAAAAACAAATTTGACAATCAGTTTATCCCCCAAAACCATTTTATCTGAAGAAGTGATTGTATCGTCCACACGTGCCAATCGCAATATTTCCACTACTGCTGAAACCATTGAAAAGGAAGATTTTGAGGAGCGTAATCTGGGGCAGGACATCCCTGTCTTGCTTGAGTTGAGTCCGAGTGTAGTGAGCACTTCAGATGCCGGAGCTGGCGTGGGATATACCGGTCTTAGAATTCGCGGATCAGATCAAACCCGGGTAAATGTCACCATCAATGGTATTCCCTACAATGATCCCGAATCGCAGGGGGTGTTTTGGGTCAATCTTCCCGATTTTGCTTCTTCTGTAGAAAACATACAGGTACAACGTGGTGTGGGCACAAGCACTAATGGTGCTGGGGCATTTGGTGGTTCCATCAATATCCAAACCTCAGAATTGCAAAAAGAAAAACCTTATGGGGAATTGGCAGGCTCCTACGGCAGCTTTAATACCTGGAAAACAACTGCTAAACTCGGTACCGGCTTGATCAAAGACAAATTTGCCTTTGAAGGACGTTTTTCAAAAATAAAATCTGATGGATTTGTGGACAGGGCCAGTTCCAACCTGACTTCCGGCTTTTTATCGGGCGGCTATTTCGGAGAAAAAACCATAATCAAAGCCAATATTTTCACCGGAAAGGAAATTACCTATCAAAGCTGGTGGGGTGTACCGGAAGATTCCCTTTCCACCAACAGGCAATACAATTATTACAATTACGACAATCAGGTAGACAATTATCAGCAAAATCACTACCAATTGCATATTTCACAGGAATTGCACGAAAAATTTCTCTTAAATGTAGCGCTGCATTATACGCGAGGCAAAGGGTATTTTGAAGAATACAAAGGGCCCGAATACAACAATGATGATGGTTTCAACTCTAAACAGCGATTTAGCAGCTATGGACTAGACAATGTTATCATTGGTAGTGATACAATAGAAAGAACATCATTAATTAGGAGAAGGCACTATAACAACCGCTTTTACGGCAGCACTTTCTCATTGATCTATGAGCCCAATAACAAATCAAACATTACACTTGGCGGAGCCTGGAACCAAAATGACGGGGATCATTACGGGGAAGTGATCTGGGCAGAATTTGCATCCAATGGTGAAAAAGGACATCGCTATTATGAAAATGCAGGAATAAAAACCGATTTCAATGTTTATGCGAAAGGGCATTATAGGATTTTAAGAGGGCTCTCCGCATTTGTTGATTTGCAATATCGGCATGTGGGCTATGCAACAGGAGGTATTAACCGAGACCTGAGCCCCATTTCAGAAGAGCGTATTTTCCACTTTTTCAATCCCAAAGCAGGAATCAGCTATGCAGTGAATGAACGCAACAGATTCAATGCCTCATTTGCCATTGCCAATCGAGAACCGGTACGCAGGGATATTGTAGATGCTCCTGCAAATAAAACACCCAAAGCAGAGCAATTGAGAAATTTAGAACTTGGTTATGAATTCAGCCTGAGCAAATGGCGCTTGTCATTGAATTACTACTGGATGGGCTATAAAGACCAACTTGTACTCACCGGAGATGTAAATGATGTGGGGGGCAGCATTCGCACAAATGTGGATGAGAGTTACAGAACAGGCATTGAACTACAAAGTAAACTCAAAATAATAGACCAACTGGAATGGGATTTTAACTTTACCTACAGTGCCAATAAAATCCGCTCCTTTGAAGAATATGTGCCTGTAGATTTTGGATACAGTGGTTTTGATACCATTCAGCACAAAAACACAGATATCTCATTCTCCCCTTCAATTATATCTGCTTCTCAATTCAGCTATATACCGGTTGAAGGCTTAAAAATTTCATTGATCAACAAATACGTAGGAAGGCAATATTTGGACAACAGCTCAAATATAGATCGCAGCATTGACCCTTATTTTTTGACACATGTGGGTCTGAATTACCATTGGAAAATCGGAAAATTTATAGAAAGTGTTGATTTTAACCTGTTGCTCAATAATATTTTCAATACCGAGTACGAGTCCAATGGCTATACCTTCAGCAGTATTGATGGACAAACAACAGAACGAGCTGATTATAATTACTACTACCCACAAGCCGGAATTAACTTGTTGGGGGGAATTAGGGTGAGGTTTTGATTATTTACTTCTTTCTCAAAACCAAAATAAAACCATATCCAACAAAAGCCGGTATCAATAAATTAATAAGCCAAATCAAACTTGCAGCGCTTAGAATTTCCGGCTCCATACCCGAATAAGCTGAAAGGAAAAACAGCGCAATATTGCCGCGAATGCCCAATTCAAGCAAGGCAAGAGATGGGATCAATGTTTGCACTAAAAAAATCAATGCCACAAATTGCAAACCCTCAACAAAGCCTAATGGAATTGCAAAAAACCAAAAGAGCAATAAATATTGCAACACATAAACATTGTAACGCAAAACAGAAAGTAGCAGAACTTTCACAAGCAAAAAAAATGGCAATCCGGTTTTAAGGAGCCTGTACTTTTTAAAAAAATACTTAAACAAATATTTATTGAGCTGAGCAATTATCCAGCCCGAATTGAAATAAGCCAGCACGAGAAAAACACTTGTTGCGGCCAATGCATTGAGTACGGTTAGCACCAACATATCTTTACCGGTGAGTTCGAGTAAAAAATCAAGCAAAAAATATGCGCCACCACAACCCAAAGCAAGTGTAACAATGATCTGCGCATAGCTTCCTGCAAAATTCGCCAGCCATGCATTGGGATTCCAGGGCTTTTTAAGGAAAAGGAAACGTCCGGCATATTCTCCTATTCTGTTGGGCGTGAACATAGTGAATGTCACACCGGAAAGCACAGAACGAAAGCTATTGGTAAAAGTAAGTGGCTCAATACGCTGCATCAGCATTTTCCACTTGAGTGATTCCAAAATCCAGTTAACAGGCATCAAAAACAATGCTCCAAGCAAGAACAAAACATTTCCCTCTGTCCAGCGCTCTTTTAGTTGTACTAAAAAGGCTTCAAAATCCCTTTCCAGAAAAATTTGTTGGTAAAGTGCAATGGCCAAGAGTATAAATACCGCTACTTTTAGGGTAATGAAAAAAATACGTTTTCTATTTATCGGCATCAATATTTTTCATTTTCCGCCTAAAATACTCAGAAATTGAGCGACAGCTTACAAAAAGAGCAGATAATCCTCGGAATTGATCCGGGAACCAATGTAATGGGCTATGGCGTGCTTCAAATTAAAGGGCAACAAATGATATTGCTCAGCATGGGAATTATTGATATGTCGAAACTTGAAAACCATCAGCTGAAACTCAAAAAAATATTTGAACGTGTGACCTGGCTTGTAAAGGAATATTTACCGGACGAATGTGCAATTGAAGCTCCGTTTTTTGGTAAAAACGTACAAAGCATGCTCAAACTTGGGAGAGCACAGGGCGTGGCAATGGCTGCTGTTTTAAACCGTGGCGTACCAATTGAAGAGTATTCGCCCAGAAAGATCAAACAGTCTATAACCGGAAATGGTAACGCCTCGAAAGAGCAGGTTTCAGCTTTATTGCAAAAACTTGTGAAATTCGAGCAAAGCCCAAAATTCTTGGATGCTACAGATGCTTTGGCAGCAGCCGTTTGTCATCACTTTCAATTTAAAGGTGTAGGAAGCAAAAGCAAGGGGAAAAACAAGGCAAGCTGGAAAGCCTTTTTAGCGGAAAATCCGCAGCGATTGAAGAAATGATTTGCCGTCAAAGATGCCTATGAATTATTTCAAAATGTAGGGGCTCACGGCCGTGAGCCCCTACATTTTGAAATAGTTATGTTATAACCATCCCTTATTCAAAAGCTTTTGCTATTTGCCCAGAAATTTCCTGAAACTCAGCTTCACTCAGTTCCACTTTGGGCTTGGAAAAATCCAGGTCGTGAATACCATTGATTGGACTAAGGTGCACATGAGCATGCGGAACTTCCAGCCCTAATACAGCAATTCCAACACGCTCACATTCCACCACTTTTTCAATAGCTTTTGCTACTCTTTTAGAAAAGGCAAATAAACCTTTGAGGGTTTCATCATCCAGGTCAAAAATATAATCTACTTCCTTTTTTGGAACTACAAGCGTATGCCCTTTTGCCAGTGGATTGATGTCTAAAAAGGCATAGTAGTTTTCATCTTCCGCTATCTTATAGGAAGGGATTTCTCCATTTATTATTTTGGTAAAAACTGATGCCATAATTACCTCGAAATTGATAACAATTCAAATTCAACAATACCTGTTGGGGTTTCTACTTTGGCTATATCACCTTTCTTTTTACCCAACAGTCCTTTTCCAATAGGAGAAGTTACCGAAATTTTCTTTTCTTTCAAATTTGCTTCTGATTCAGCAACAAGGGTATATTTCAGCACAGCACCATTTTTCAGGTTTTTGATTTCCACAGTAGAAAGCACAAGTGCTTTAGAAGTATCAAGATCACTATCGTCAAGAATACGTGCATTGGCCAGCGTTTCTTCCATCTTGGTGATTTTAAGCTCCAGCATGCCTTGTGCTTCTTTTGCGGCATCGTATTCGGCATTTTCTGAAAGATCACCCTTTTCACGTGCTTCAGCAATTTGCTGTGATATTTCAGCACGTTCTTTTGTTTTAAGATGATTCAATTCTTGCTTCAACTTTTCGTAACCTTCTTTGGTATAGTAACTAATCTTAGACATAAGCCTGTGTTTTATATAAAAAGAAAACGCTTCAAAGCGAATTGAAACGTTTTTTTTCAATTATTGTAATTAAATTTTAGCCTTCTTCCTGAAAGACCTCTTCTTTAGATTTTTTCTTTTTAAACGGAGGTACTTTTGTGCCTAAGTTAAAACGGAGGCCAATAGAATGTGTTCCACCAAAAACCTGAGATGGGCGATAAGAATAATCAATTCCCATTGCAGGACCTTCTTCTTTAAAAGGCACCATTACAGAAGCTCCGGCAGCAATCCCCACAAAATCAGTCGTTCTGGTTTCTGCATCGGTCAACCCTTTTTCATAGCGGTAACCTGCTCTTACCTGGAACATTTCTCGATAGGAATATTCAAGACCTCCACCTACATGATCTTTGCCAAATGAATTGGAGGTAAAATTAAAAGCTATTGTAATTCTGTGATCGGCAGCTAAATCAGGGTTGTTTTTCAAATTATCTGCATAAAGATCATAAGAAGCACCAATATGCAGAAGTGATGGAAGCTCAAACTTTTGAGTTCTACTGCTTACAGTCAGATTATAAGAACCCGATGGAGCATCCCCCCTAAAAGTTAGCCCTTCTCCACCAAACTTCATTGGTGTACCAACATTTCTAAGAGAAACACCAAAACGGATTTGGTCAAGTTTACCTGTTACATATTGAATTCCAGCATCTAAAGCCACACCTGAAGCACTCAAATCAGGTACGCGTTGATTAAGAAAGCGTACAACTACACCTCCATATATACTCTCAGAAAATGCTCTTGAAAAAGCCAGACCTATATTTAAAAAATTCGGACTATATGTGCCCAGACCACCTTCTGGAGAATTGGTAGTAGTGATTTCAATATCCCCAAAACTTACAGAATTGATATTCAACCCTATAAAATTAGTTTTCTCCTTTCCAATTGCCTGAGCAATACCGGCAGCATTAATACTTACCTGCGAATCGAAAAGCCATCTGGAATGGGAAAATACAACTTCAGTGTTTGGTGCATGTGCCAGACCTGCAACATTTATTCGCATAGCTTCAAGACCTTCAACTCTTGAAGAATTCATGCCATACATGCCTGAACTTCTAGCCCAACCGTTCATCAACAATTCATAACCACCAGCTTCACCGGCTCTGTCTTCATTTCCCGCTAAAAGGGAGTTTGTGCTTAGTACTAAGCAAACAGAAAAAATAAATAGCCTATTAAACATCCTTTTCATTTCTTGTGTATATAATTTTTAGAACGTGTCCAAATCAATCGGACGCATTACTCCAAACCACTTAATTACTTTTGTTCCAACTCCAGGAACTTCTACATGTATAAGATAAACTCCACTTGCAATCATAATTCGTTTATCATTTCTCAAGTCCCAATCTATAGAATTATCCAAATTATTTCGGTCAGTAGAAGTTCCTACAGATGTACTGGAGTTTACATCCCTGTCAAATTGTCGAATTAAAGTTCCTGCCAGCGTAAATATTGATACCGTGCATTCATCGGGCAAATTAGTGATTTTCACCCTATTGTCAAGCTGATTGGTCTCATATTCAGAGTAGGCATAGTATGGATTGGGTACTACACGAATCTCATCCAGTGCATCTTCAGCTACTTCTGCTATTCGGTGTTCTATACCCATGCCTTCTGTGCTAAATGTATAGAGCGGCAAACCTTCATTTTCACCAGTAATCGCAAGTCTACTGTATGGAGTGTTTACTCTTAATTTGACTTTGGTTTCAGTAGGTATTAAACCTTCCTCAGCTGATTTAAGCTTATTCCCGGGATTCACTACGGGCATTGATGTCCACATGATCTTATTATAAATACTGTCTCTTAAGACTACATTTTCACGGGGTGTTGTTGTGCCTCCTATGTGTGGATAAACATTGAAATTATCTAAAAGTATTCTTTGCGCACGCTCCCCTTCATCATAAGGGGTTTCCATTACATAGATATAGTGTTTGCCTCCAAACAAAACATTGAATAAAGGAGAGGTTTGATTGGATGTCGGATTCCAAATCATATCCCTACCATTGTCTTCCTGCAACCAGGAACTTTCACCAAACATGATATTAAGGCGCTGACCGGTTTCTACATTTACAGCATAACCAGGAAACCAGGAGCGACCTGTATCTCCAAACAGCGGTTGGAAATTTTTGCCAAGAGATTCGGTCATTCTAATATTTCCTTTGATTGCATTGCCCTCACTTAAGAGTGAATCACCGGATGTTTCTAATACAACACAGCGCGTCCATTTGTCCCTGTCATCTGTAAAGACGATATCAACACTTTGCAGTCTGTTAATTGTATTCTCAGTACCTTCAATACTTTGTGTAAAGCCTGCATTGGCTCTAGTTACAAAACCTGGCCCATGTGTTTCACCAGATCTGGCAGGAATAGCAGATGTTGGAAAACTGATAATTTTTCCAACCAATTCATTGTGAAACTGGTATGATGTTAGGCCATATGGTGCCCATGTTCCATCTAAAATGGTACTGAATTCTTGATCTTCATCCCAAAATGCATATTCAATTTCTTGAACACCACCTGGAACTTGAGCTTCGTAATTGTAATCATTAAATACATTTAAATATTCAGGAGATGCCGGAGGATCCGGCTGTTGCTCCCTGTAATTTCCTGACCTAATCCAGTTGAAATAAGAATTGGTGCTTTGATCCTCAATTCCACCCAGCCAATTTTGCTGAGGATCAGCATAGGCTTTACTCGCTTCTATAAATCCATTGGCATTAGTCCAGTTTCTGAGTGCAGTAATATTTCCTGAAGGGTCAGTGCTGTCACAATTTTGTTCCACTTGTTTAATCCTGATACTGATGCCATATTCCTGAATCAATTGTTGATTGACAACTGCAATATCTCTTTCAGAAGGGATTATATCCAATACAGTCCCATCACTGATTTCCAATTCCCATACTGCTGTATCAGAAAGGATTTCATCATCTTTTGTCGCTAAATATGGTGGTAAAACTGACGAATCTTTCATAGACAGCTTAAAATCAACATTTTTAACTTTAAAGGGATCGTAAACCATTGCCTCTATAGGTGCATTTCCACCTTCATAAACTACAGGGCCGTAAAATCCACCATTATTGAGTATTTCTTCAATAGATTCATCTGTTAAGTTAAGCGAAAAACCTCCATTGCCAGCACCTTCAATTCTTGTTACAGGCAGCATATCCCCATAAGCAGAATTAACACGGGTTCCTTCTGAACCGGGTTCTGGCTGATGTGGAATGCCAGAATAAACACTCACATTCCTACGGCCTTGCAGAAAAGGTTTTTGCTGACCTTTAGGGCTATTAACAGGGTCAAAAGGTAAGTAGTTATTGTATGCATAAGCAATGGCTGTATAGTAATAGGTCTTGTGGTTAACAAGCCCTACACCCTCTTCACCAAATAAATCCTGGGTAATTCTAAAAGTAGTTCGTATGTCTTCATTATTTCCATCTACCATTAATTCAGGTATCGGATAAGGACTAAGTTCCTGGTTTAAACTATAATTAACAATTTGATCCACATCATCTCTTATATCTACCTGTGCAACCACTCTGGATACGGTGGGGTCATCCAGGTTTTCTACAGAAACAGAAGGGTCTCTCAACTGGTATAAAATATAACCCTGGAAAGTATAAGTAGTATCGGTTATGGTACTGTCAATATTTGTAAAATAATTTACGGCATCTGTACTCCCTTCATCATAAGACTGCCCTACATTATTAGAGCCCGGTTCATTTACAAAAGAAATAACCAGTTCATTGCTGAGCTCTCTTATTTGCAATGTTGGGGCATCCGGACCGTCAATTAATTGGAAATTATTTCTAAACAATGCCAAAGCATTATCAGCGGAATTACCTATGGCAGCATCAAATGAGCCACAAGCAAAACCTGTGGGACGTGTCCAAACAACTCCTACAGTTATAGTGTTCACATCACCTGGTTCAAGGGTGAAAGGACCGGATGATTGAAGGTATCTTCTATCGGCAGGTGTGTTTCCTTCGCTACATTCAGACCATTCTGAGGGCTCAGAAGGATCTCCGGGGAACATATACGTTGTTGGAACTGACCCTCCATAAGCATTTCCACCTTCTGTAAAAGGTGTATTGTCCTTCCAAAAACCGCGCATATAATTGTAATAATGCACAGCAGTTTCAGGATTCCCTGTAACTGAAAAATCATTGTTGTAGTAAGTAAAAGTGGACATCCCCAGCGTTTCCCTCGGGTCATTAGGGCCGGCATTCGGGTCAATATCTGCAAGCGGCCCTTCAAAATAAACCGTAGCCACCAATGGAGGGTTGGCTCCGTATCCACGAGATGCACAATCAGGATCGGTAGGTGTTCCATTGTAGCATATACCCATATCCCGCGAAGTATCACAACCTACAAAATCATTGTTAAAACATCCCAGGTCGGGATCCACCCATTGTCCCATATAAAAATCACCTATGCGGGTAGTCGCTTTGTTTCTAATAATATACCTGTAAAAGGTCATGTTGTTAATCTCATCAGAAGTATTGAAAGCAAATGCCAAAGCGCCAATTTCAACACCAATAGACTGACCACCGGTTTCACCATGCACATCTCCCTTGTCATTATATACCCAAAAGATCATTTGATCACCATAGGTGGACAAAGTCGCTGCTTGTGCACCAGGCGATTGATTGTTGGTTTCTCGAACACCTATTACCGGATAATCCCCATTTTCAGGGTCATAAAATCCATTTTCATTAAAGTCAAAAAACGGGGCTAAATCCTGATTGATCTGCATGGGACTGCCATTCGCGGCCCTGGAATTCACATTCCCTAAAGCAGGCCATTCCTGAATACCTGCAGGAATATCCGATAATGGTCTTTGCCCTGAAGGGTTTTGGTCAAAAAATGCGATATGATCATCAATGTCTGCACCCAGAACTCTAAAATGCCGGTCAAAACGGTTACATGTTTGTTCAGTAACATTTCCAATATTGTCCAAAGGGCCCGGCCAAAAATCATTACCATTCTGACGATAGGTTTGTGCAGCTGTTTTCAATTGTCCGCCTGCATCAAGTCCTGCCAACCATATTGCACCCGCAAATAAAGAATGTACACTAGGTGCTGAGCCGGGCGGATCAATTTTAGGGATTTCATATTTTGCATCATTTAAATCCCACCACATATCACCTCCATTCAACATGGTAGTTCGTACATTGTTAATGTTCAAATTTGTCTGAGCACTTGCAGGAGAACAAGTGGCAGCAAGTTTTGAAAATTTCCCTGCCTTACCCGACTGTCCGACATTCTCCTTGGCATTCAGTGGGATGATTGAGATTATTAATAATGCGGCTATTATAGATTTATATGCGCTCATGACATGCGTATTTTTCAATTAAAAGGATAAAATTGCTCCAAGCCTGATTTGTCTCGGCAAGCTGTAATTGTCCGGATTATTCAACCAGGCATAATACATACTTGAAAATGAAGCACTATTCACTTGATTTTCCAATTGTTGCTGACCTTGATTTGAAGTCAGGTAACCATCATCATCTGCATTTCCGGTATAGGGATAAACATTGATAACATTCTTGGTATTGAGCAAGTTCTGAATCAACAAATAAATATTCAGGTTAACCGGACGCCCACTGCGATTTTCATCTTTCTTCCTTGTTTCAAAATTGAAAGTTTTGAAAACCCTGAAATCAAGCCTGAAATTCCAGGGCAACCGCGCACCGTTAATGGAACCCTCCAATACAGGTCGGGCAGGTTGTGTAAACAGCGCTTCTGCTGTTGGATTGGCCTGTGAAGTATAGGGCTCTCCAGAACGGGCTCTTGCTATAATATTAATTCCTGAATTGGAAAACACATCTTTGCCACCCCATTTAGGACCATTGTAATCTCTGCCAGATGAAAAACTGTAATCCAGTGTTACATTAATTAAGTGTCTGGAGTCGTAATTCAAAGGCACAATGGTTCTCAGGTTGGGTTGTCCAGCATTTACAAGATTCAACTGAGAACGGTCATCAGAACCGGTACCTTCTGCAAATTGAAGGGTATAGTTCAATTTCATGGAAATATTGCTGGTTCTTGTTTTTCGCAAGTCATAACTCAAAGACAAGCCTTTTACTGTACCATAATCAATATTGTCGTAAGTGACATAAGTATTGGGGTAAGCAAAATTGATAGCCCTAACCTGTATCATATCCCGCATTTCCCTATAAAAAGCAGAAATGGTCAATGCAGAGTTTTTTGTCACCAACTGTCGAAATCCAAGTTGATAATCAACAGTACGCTCTGCCTTTAAATTCGGATTATTGATCACCGTATTTGAAGGCAGGTCATTGAAGTAGTACCAGGTGTCAGGTGTTTGTATCAATCTACCTGAAGGACGCTGTGTCAAAATATCATAGTGTGCAAAAAAGGATGCTTCATCAGTCAGGTTAAAGGAAAATGCAACACGCGGCTGAACAGTAATTTGCGGTTTGTAATCTTCAAAAGAAGAATTTGGATCATAATCTTCGTCCTGGATATGCTGTGGATTTGTATATCTTTCTGAAGATAGTGCAGGCAATACTCTTGAGCTTCCTATTGACTGCGCAATAACCCTCGGATCCTGAACAAATTCTCCATCTACATTATACCAGTCATCTCCACTTCTGTAGCCTACAGGAACAAAGTTTTCCAGATCATCTACACTTTGAACATATACCACATAATCATCGCCAATATTTCCCGGCACTTCTACACTCGGGTCTATTCTGTCTCTTGCTTCTTCCAGTGTTAGTGCATCATACAATGAGTACTTATCTTTTAAAACTTTTTGATTGGCATCATAACGGTCAATACGAACACCTATATTAAACAGGATGTCTTTAAAGTTGAATTTATCCTGAAGATAAGCTGCTGTGTATATTGGCCGGAAAGCTCCTATTGCTCTGGTGTAATTGCCATCTTCATCTCTTTGCGTAAAGAAATCTTCAAAAGAAGGTTGCTCTTTAAATTTATTTCCTTTGTGATCATAGCCATATGCATTGAGGTTCCTGTTACCGGCATTATAGAGGTCATCAGCCGTAAGCATATCCAAAGACAAAATACTTGGATCAACAGCATCTACATTTATCAGCTCAGTGCTATTAACAGGCACCCCCAGCTTTTCTCTCAATTGCTTGTCAAAATAAGTCTGGCTACTGGCATCATACAACCTGTTGTATCGCATAGTGTCATATATGCCAAATACAGGTCGGTTAGGATCATCATAGGCATATTCCTGTCCTTCTATAATTAAAATTGGTACCGTGTCTAAATTGCTTAAATGTGCATTGGTCTGCTGACGCATTCTTTCCCATATTCTTGTTGGGCTTACAATATACCTGCGATCTATTCGCTGCTCAAATTCAAAACCAAATTCTATAGAGTGCTTATTTCTGTCACTGGATTTACCTGGTACAACATCAAAAGAACCATTCAGTGAAAAACGATATTGATCATTGTCCCGTAAGGTTCCATAATTATCAAACTGATAACCTGTTCCATACCAGATACCATGTGGAATCCTGGGTTGGTCACCATTTCTAAGCCCGTTATTTCCTGCAATCTGATCCAGGTTTCTGTAGAAATCTGCATCATCCCCGGCCAATTCATAAAAAGTTTCAGTGTAGCTGGTAGCTCCGGGATTTCTTGTGCCGGGAGTAAATCGCACCATTGTATCCTGTAAACCACTGAAGCGATACCCGTTTAAACCAGAGACAGGATCTTCTCCATACTCATAAACAGGAGCTCTATCAATTTCAAATTCTCCTACATAACCATAATCGAAAGGGTTCTGCCCTAACCTTTCACTTTCTACAGTGTAATAGTCTTTTGAATAATCAAATTGAAGGGTGTAGTAAGCATTTTGAATCAATGCTCTTTCTTCACTTTCTTCAGTATCTCTTGAGAATTTTTGTGTCAACCGGCCAAAAACCCTCCATGACATTTGCTTGTACAAAGGGTTATTGTCGTAATTCATCATTGTAAATCGATTGATCCATTGATTGTAACGGGTATAATCCATTGTTCCGCCAAAAGTCAAATTCACATTGTCGGAAGCTTTAAAATCCAATTTACCACTAAGGCGATAATTGTCTCTAACTGAATTGGGCTTTACATGCACATTTTCAATATGCTCATCCGTTAATGTTTCTGCTTTCAATATAAAACCATCATTGTTTGGAGATCGAGTAAGCGGTGCGTTTTTAACATCTTCAAGCACATCTTCTTTCAAAACATCAACTCCTACTACGGAAGGGTCGCGGTCTTTTTGTCTTAAAAATTCACCGGCAAGGAAGAAACCTGCAATTGTTTTTTCATCATCAGTTCCTCTGTTTTTCTTCCATATCGGACCAGTAAGATTCAGGTTCCCCAAATTATAACCATAGCCATCTAAAAACTGGGAAGTGAGAACCTCACCACCTCCATTTAAATTTCTTGATGGCCCTTTGGTTGTAATATTGATTACACCACCGGTAGCATTACCATATTTAGCAGGAACACCACCTGTAATTACTGTTAATTGTTCAATAGCATTAGCAGGAATATTAGAACCGCCACGCACCCTGATACCATCTATATATGTCTCAGTACCGGAAGTCCTTGCCCCTTTTATATTTAAACCTTGATTTTCATCTTCCTGATAGACACCGGCACTTGTAGAGGCAATAGAAGAAACATTACGCGTAGGTAAAGAGGCGATTTCCTCAGAAGAAATTGTATTCTTAGTAGAATTGTCATCTTTGTCAATAAGCGGCACTCGATATTCTACAACTTCAACTTCACCGAGCTGAGTTTCCTGAGGTTTCATTTTTAAATTTAGTTCAGTTACTTTATCAGACTGAACCACCACACCCTCATTAAGATAGGTTGCGTAACCTATATACGTTATTCGCACATCGTACTTTCCGGGGTTCAAAGGTTTGATTGTAAAAAACCCTTCAAAATCTGTACTTCCTCCTGTGATTAGATCGCCACTTTGCTCCACACGAACATTCGCAAAAGGAATTCCTTCATTGTTTTCATCCAAAACCTGACCGTATATCTCACCGGACTGTGCATAAGCAGATATGCTTATAACAGCCAACAGAAGGGACGTAAAAATCCTTTTCATAACCTATTGTTTGTTTTAAATCCTTTTCGTTAGCGGCCAAAGATAAGTAATGCTCAGAAAAAAATAGGCTTAAAAACATATTTTCTTAAGCCCTGCTTAAAGTAGCCTCTTTATCCTTGCTGCTATTAATTCCGAAATCTTCCTTTTTGACTCATGCGTCCAACCTGCTATATGCGGTGTAAAAATGGTGTTTTCAGAAAATAAACTTTTTAAATCACTTGCCTGCTGAGCAGTGAGCTGATCCATTTTTTCATTTTCCAAAACATCTAATGCTGCACCTGAAAGCAATCCCTTTTCAAAAGCTTTCTTTAAGGCTGATATGGACACTATTTTTCCCCTTGAACAATTAATTAAGTAAATTTTCCGCTTAAATCGTTCAATAAAAGCCAAATTAACTAAAAATTTTGTTTCTTCTGTAAGCGGAATATGTAAACTGAGGATATCCGCCTGCTCATAAATCTCTTCTAAACCAACTTCTTCTATCCCCGTTTCTGCATATCCCGATTTGTATTTGTCATAGGCCAAGACCCTGCACCCCATTGCCCTTAACCTTTGAGCAAATGCACTGCCGTTGTTGCCATAGCCAATAATTCCGGCAGTCATTTCACTCAATTCCCTTCCTCGATTTTCTTCTCTTTTCCATATTCCATTGCGCACCTCAGTATTGGCTTTGCAGATATTGTTGACCAAAACAAGCAAAAAACCCAGGGCATGTTCTGCTACAGCATCTTTATTGCCCTCTGGTGTATTGAAACACTTTACCCCTTTCTTTTCAGCAGCTTCCAAATCAAAAATATCCATTCCTGAACCAGCCCTAATTGCAAACTCCAGCACAGTGGCTCTTTCAAGAAATGCAGGGTTAACCTTTAATTTGCTATTGGTAACCAGCCCGTGATATTTGCCAATAATTGTTTCTGCTTCTTTTGCGGTAATATTTGGCAAATAATCCATTTCAACAGGCAAACCTTTCAATTCCTCGAAAAGAGATTCATGTACCTTATCTACCACCAACACCCTTTTGATCATGCGTATAATTTTTCAGTCAAAGCTATAAAATCGCGAACCGAAAGCTGCTCCGGCCTTAAATTAAATACTGCATCATCACTATCAACTGACTTTTCTATCAATAAAGGTTTTAAGCTATTCCTCAAGGTTTTCCTCCGCTGACCAAAGGCCATTTTCACTACCGTTTTAATTTGTTTGTAGGAAGGCATTCCCGGGCCGAGTATATTTTTGCGCTTCAGACGAATTACTCCCGACATGATTTTTGGGGGTGGCGCAAAGTTTTTAGGGCCAATATCAAAAAGGTATTCCCCTTCGTAAAACAAAGCCGTTAAAACACTGGTTACCCCGTAAATTTTAGATCCTTCGCCTGATATAAGCCGCTGTGCCATTTCTTTTTGAAACATTCCTACAATTAGCGGCACTTCAACATCCGATTCTATAATTTTAAAAATGATTTGCGAGGAGATATTATAAGGAAAATTGCCAATTACTGCGAAAGGTTGAGAACTGATCTCCTGCAAATTCAACTTCAAAAAGTCTTTGTGAATCAAATGTTTCTCAATGAAAGGGTTTTCCCCTTTCAGGTAATCAATCATGTCGCGATCCACTTCCACGGCTTTGTATCGCTCTCCGTATTTTTCATACAGATCAAAACTAAGCACACCCATACCCGGGCCAATTTCAAGTACCGGAAGTTCTCCCGGATCAAAAGCCTCAAGAATTTGCTCAACAATAGCCTTGTTTTTTAAAAAATGTTGGCCGAATATTTTCTTTGCTCTTTTGCTCAATTGTCCAGTTTATTATACCTGATGTAATCTTTAACCTCGATTGTATTTTATGTGATGACATTGGTCAGATGGCTCAAACACAAAGTTTATCAATCTTTTTTTGTAATCCTACCTTTAGCTTCAATCAACAATCAGTTCACTAAACCATTATACCCGATGCTTCTAAACAATATTTACCGAGCATTAAAGAATTTGCAAACTCAGGTTCATAATAAACAATCAATAATTGTTTGTTTCGCTTAAGTCGGGTTAACTTTACCTGCTTAATGAAAATATTATGGATTTTAAGTTAAAAAAGAAAGAAGGCAGTTCTGCTACGCATCAGGTGATTCTACTGAATGCGGCCAATATACAGCTACTGGAGCAATACCCACAAACAGATTGGTTTAATACCAAAACATTAAAAGAAAAAAGCACTTTATTAAGTGAAGTAAAAGGCGCTTGTCACTTCTTTATTTATATTGATAAAAACTGTACACCGGAAAAAATCCGCAGAGCGGGGGCTGAAATTTGTGCTCAGGCAAATGCCAAACAATTAAAAAACCTGCATTTTTCTGCAGAAAAAAAGCTTTCACAAGAAGTTTTCTACGCAATAGAGGGTGCAGCGCTTGCCAATTACAAGTTTTTAAAATACCAGGGCAAATCATTTTCAAAACCCAATTCTCTAAGTTCATTTACTGTTGAGAAAAGCTGCTTTAGCGATGATGACTTGCTTAAACTTCAAAGTATAGTAGAGGGCACCTATTGGGCACGTGATTTAGTCAATGAACCACTCTCTTATCTCACCGCTGAAAATTTAAGCAAAGAGCTGAAGGAAAAGGGTAAAACGCTTAAAATCAAAATCACAGTGATGACCAAGCCCGCCATTGAAAAAGAAAAAATGGGCGGTTTGCTGGCAGTGAACAAAGGTTCTGTAGATCCACCTACTTTCAATATAATGGAATGGAAACCAAAAAAACCTCTCAACAAAAAACCAATTGTACTGGTTGGAAAAGGAGTAGTTTACGATACGGGAGGACTAAGCCTAAAACCTACACCCAATTCCATGGACTTTATGAAAAGTGATATGGGCGGAGCAGCAGCAGTTGCAGGAGCAATGTACAGTGTAGCAAAAGCCAAGCTCGATCTTTGGGTGATTGCGCTGATCCCGGCCACAGACAACCGCCCCGGACTAAATGCCTACGTGCCGGGCGATGTAATAAAAATGCATAATGGAATGAGTGTAGAAGTACTCAATACAGATGCAGAAGGCCGCATGCTACTGGCAGATGCACTGAGCTATGCCAAAAGATATGACCCTGAAATGGTTATTGACCTTGCCACATTAACCGGATCTGCTGCTCGTGCTGTAGGCAAAGAAGGAGTGGTTTTTATGGGCAATAGTTCTAAACCAGAGAAAGAAAAACTGCAGGAATCGGGCAATCATGTGCACGAACGATTGGTAGAATTACCACTTTGGGAAGAATACAAAAAGATGATTCAATCTGATATTGCCGATATAAAAAATGTTGGTGGAGCATCTGCAGGCGCCATAACAGCAGGGATTTTTCTTCAGTATTTTACGGAGTATCCCTGGATGCACATTGACATTGCAAGCATGGCCTTTTTCGACAGCCCTGATGCCTACAGATTAAAAAACGGTACAGGCGTGGGAACAAGGTTGTTGTTTGACTATTTATCAAAAAGAACAAATTAGGAATGAAGGGAAAAGAACATGATTTTAAAAAAGTAAAAATCGGGATTAGCGGTGGTGATTTTAACAGCATTGCACCGGAAGTAACCCTAAAAAGTTTTCAGGACAACAGAATCTATCAATTTGTTACTCCACTGCTCTATTCCTCTGCCAAAGTGATGAGTTATCACAAAAAAGCCTTGCAACTCGAACATATCAATCATCAGGTTTTAAATGATGAACAAAAGAAATCACTAAAGGAAAAAATGATCAATGTGCTGGATGTGTTTGACGAAAATATTATTGTCAATATCGGGCAAAGCTCAAAACAAGCCGGAGCCAATGCCCTGAAAGCAATAGATGCCTGCCTCAATGATTTGAAAGATGGGCAGATTGATGCAATGGTTACTGCACCAATTGATAAAAGCAGCATTGAGCTGAAAGACAAAAAATTCAGCGGACATACCGAATATATCAGTGACTATTTTAGTGTCAGCGAATCTCTGATGTTGCTTGTTGGCGACAGAATAAAAATAGGCCTTCAAAGCAACCATCTCCCTCTCGAAGAAGTTGCCGCAAGTATCAACACAGGGAAAATTCTTAAAAAACTGGAACTGCTGAACAAATCCCTGGAGCGCGATTTCGCCATCCATAAACCGAAAATTGCTGTTTTCGGCCTCAATCCACATGCAGGAGATGGCGGTCTTTTGGGCAAAGAAGAAAAAGAGCAGATCATTCCAGCAATAGAAAAAGCAAAAGAAGCTGGAATTTTGGCATTCGGCCCCTACCCTGCCGATGGCTTTATGGGCGCAGGGAGTTTCAATAAATTTGATGCCGTACTGGCCATGTATCACGATCAGGGACTTGTGGCTTTTAAAACACTTGAATTTGGACAGGGGGTGAATTATACTGCCGGATTGCCTTTCGTACGCACTTCTCCCGATCATGGAACAGCATTTGACATTGCGGGAAAAGGAGAAGCTTCACCTGATTCTATGCGCGCTGCAATTTTGCTGGCAAGAGATATTGTATTGAATAGAAAAGCTTATGAAGAAAGCATTGCCAATCCTTTGAGGAAAACAGCGGAAAAATAGTTTTGATTAAAATTAAGTTTTAGTAACTTTGCCGACCGTTTGATATAAAATCAATTCATGAGCAGGGATCATAATATTTACCGCATCCCCTATGTAGGACTAAAGGAAGGTCTTCATACTTTTGATTTTAAGATTACGGAAAAGTTCTTTGAAACTGTTGATATTGAAGAAGTCGAAAAAGCTGATATTGCCGTTGATATTGAATTCAACAAAAAAAGCAGCCATTTCGAGCTCAAGTTTAATATTCAGGGCTATTTGCTTACTGCATGCGATCGCTGTTTGGAACAATATCCCCAGGAATTATTGGATGAGTATAAAATCTTTGTAAAACTCACTGATCAGGAGAATGAAGAAAGCGAAGATCCCGATGTTGTCTTTATAAACAGGCAAGAAACACATCTTGATCTAAAGCAATTGATCTATGAATTTATAGAGCTGAGTATTCCGCTGCAGCGCGTTTGTCCCAATCCAGGGAAAACAAAATACTGTAATCCGGATATGCTCAAATATATCAACAAACACAAAGACAAAGGCTCTGAGGAGCAAAATGAAAATGATGATATAGACCCGAGATGGTCAGCATTAAAAAAAATAAAAAAATAAAGGAATCATGGCACATCCTAAGAGAAAGATATCCAAACAAAGAAGAGACAAAAGAAGAACCCATGTGAAGGCAGCTGTGCCTCACATAGTTACATGCAAAGTCACCGGTGCTGCTCACAAAAGACACCAGGCTTATGAAGTAGATGGCAAGCTCTACTACAAAGGCAAATTACTTATTGACACTCCTGTAGAAGAATAGGTATTGTCTTGTGATTCAAGTTTCTTTTTTACTTTAGCAGGAATTGTTTAAAATTTCTGATGCAGCAATATACAGCAGCAATCAAGGGTGTAGAATGTTTTGTGCCAGATTTTCGTCTGAGCAACAAGCTATTAGAAGAATTGGTAGAAACCAATGAAGAATGGATCACGAGTAGAACGGGTATCCAGGAAAGACGAATTCTAAAAGGCAAACAAAAAGGCATGACCGAAATGGCCATTCCTGCCGTTCGGCAATTGCTTACAAAAACCAAAACCAATCCAAAGGATATCGACCTGATTATTTGTGCCACGGTTACTCCCGATATGGTTTTCCCCGCTTCAGCAAATATTATAGCAGATAAAACAGGGCTCAGCGAAGCTTTTGGCTTCGATCTGAATGCAGCATGCTCGGGCTTTATTTATGCGCTTTCCACAGCCTCGCAATTCATTCAGTGTGGTACTTATAAGAAAATTATAGTAGTAGGTGCCGACAAAATGTCCTCCATTATAGATTATGAAGACCGCAAAACCTGTGTAATCTTTGGAGATGCCGCAGGCGCTGTTTTAATGGAAAGATCTGAAGATGCAGATTTGGGAATAAAAGATTTCTGGCTAAAATCCGATGGAGCCGGAGCAGAACACCTACACCAAAAAGCAGGGGGATCTAAAATGCCCCCTACCCATCAAACAGTAGATGACAAACTGCATTATGTCTATCAGGAAGGCAAGCAGGTTTTCAAATTTGCCGTAACCCATATGGCCGATGCTTCCCGCAGAATCTTAGAGCGAAACAATCTGAAATCAGAAGATATCGACTGGCTGGTACCGCATCAGGCCAATAAAAGAATTATTGATGCTACAAAAAATGCGCTGGAATTGCCCGATGAAAAAGTTTTGGTGAATATTGAACGCTATGGCAACACGACCAATGCCACTATTCCTCTGTGCCTTTGGGAATGGGAAAGTAAGTTTAAGAAAGGAGATAAAATCATACTTGCTGCATTTGGCGGTGGTTTTACCTGGGGAGCCATTTATCTCAAATGGGCTTATGATTCCAAATAATTTTTAAATAAATTCACATTAACTACTGAAACAAAAATTAATGGCAAATACTTCTGATATCCGAAATGGCCTGTGTATTGAAATGAACAATGACTTGTGGCAAGTTGTCGAATTTCAGCATGTGAAACCGGGAAAAGGCAATGCTTTCGTAAGGACAAGGCTCAAAAGTCTTAATACTGGAAAAGGCTTGGAACACACATTTCCGGCAGGCCATAAAATTACTACAGCGAGAATTGAGCACAGAAAATTTCAGTTTCTTTACAAAGACGATATGGGCTATCATTTTATGAACAATGAAAACTATGAGCAAATCCAACTAAATGAATCCATGATTGACAGCCCCGAGTTTTTAAAAGAGGGACAGGATGTAGAGATATTATACCATGCAGAAACAGAAACTCCTTTGGCTTGTGAATTGCCGCAATTTATTGAATTGCAAATCACCTATTCAGAACCAGGGGTAAAAGGCGATACTGCTACTAACACTACAAAACCGGCTACTTTAGAAACCGGTGCTGAAATTAATGTTCCGCTTTTTGTCAATCAGGATGAATTGATCAAAGTAGATACGAAATCAAAATCTTACGTGGAAAGAGTAAAAAAATAACTATGACCTTCAAACAAATTCAGGATCTGATAAAACTTGTAAGCAAATCCGATCTCGGTGAATTAAAAATTGAGCAGGACAACTTTAAAATATCTCTTAAGACCAAAGACTTTATAGGCAAAACCTTAGGAGTTCAACAAAGTCCTGTTGTTCAAACAACTCCTGTTGCTTCTGCTCCGGCAGAGACAAACAGTAATGGAGGAAAAAGCAACAGCAGTGAATCTCCAAAAGAAACAGAAGAAAACACTTCAACAGAAAGCGAGAAAACTGCTGATTCAAGCAACTACATTACCGTTAAATCACCAATGATTGGCACATTTTACCGCTCGGCATCGCCCGATAAGCCACCTTTTATAAAAGTAGGAGATACTATTAGCAAAGGCCAGGTTACCTGCATTGTAGAAGCCATGAAATTGTTCAATGAAATTGAATCGGAAGTGGAAGGCAAAGTCGTGAAAATTCTGGTGGAAGATGCATCTCCAGTAGAATACGATCAGGAATTATTCTTAATCGACCCTTTATAACCCCGCATATTTTATGTTCAAAAAAATACTGATAGCCAATAGGGGAGAAATTGCCCTTCGCATTATCAGAACCTGCAAAGAGCTGGGTATAGAAACCGTAGCAGTTTATTCTGCGGCTGATAAGGAAAGTTTGCACGTTCGTTTTGCAGATGAAGCAGTTTGTATAGGCCCTGCAAGTAGTGCGCTTTCCTATTTGCAGATTCCAAATATCATGGCTGCTGCCGAAATCACCAATGCAGATGCCATTCATCCCGGATATGGCTTTTTAGCTGAAAATGCTGAATTTGCCGATATCTGTGCCGAATACAAGATAAAATTTATTGGCCCCAATTCTGAGATGATCCGAAAAATGGGCGATAAAATCACCGCCAAGCAAACAATGATAGATGCTGGTGTACCTGTAGTACCGGGCTCAGAAGGATTGATAGAAAACACCAAACACGGACTCAAGCTCGCAAAAGACATTGGCTACCCGGTAATTATAAAAGCTACTGCCGGAGGTGGCGGAAAAGGCATTAGGGTAGTTTGGAGCAAAGGAGAATTTGAAGAAGAATTTGAAAAAGCCAAAAAAGAAGCCAAATCTTCATTCAGCAATGACGGTATTTATGTAGAAAAATTTGTGGAAGACCCGCGTCATATTGAAATTCAAATTGCCGGTGACCAATACGGAACAGTAGCACATCTTTCAGAACGAGATTGCTCTATTCAGCGCAGAATGCAAAAGCTGGTAGAGGAATCCCCATCTCCCTTTATGGACGACAAGCTGCGGGAGAAAATGGGACAGGCCGCAATCAAAGCAGCTAAGGCTATTAATTATGAAAGTTTGGGGACTGTAGAATTTCTCGTAGATAAGCACAAGAAATTTTACTTTATGGAAATGAATACCCGAATACAGGTAGAACATCCGGTAACTGAAGAAGTAATTGATTACGACCTTGTAAAAGAGCAAATTTTAATAGCAGCAGGAGAAAAGATAAGCGGAAAGAATTTCTACCCTCAAATGCACGCTATAGAATGTAGAATCAATGCTGAAGATCCTTTCAAAAACTTTCAACCCTGTCCCGGAAAAATCACGTATCTCCATACACCCAAAGGACATGGTGTAAGAGTTGACACGCATGTATATGCCGGATATACCATTCCGCCTTTTTACGATTCAATGCTGGCCAAAGTCATTTGCCGGGCAAAGACAAGGGAAGAAGCCATTGCCAAAATGGAAAGAGCTTTGGGTGAATTTATTCTTGAGGGAGTAAAAACCACGATTCCCTTCCATCAGCAGTTGATGAAAAATGAAGACTTCCGAAATGGCAATTTCACTACAAAGTTTATGGATAGTTTTGTACTGTCACCCATTCCCGAAAAGGAAGATTAAACCCTTACATAGAATAAACAAAGGGCTGTGCACCCTTTGTTTTTCATATTTCTTTTCAGGGCTAACAACACAAACCCTGAAAGAGCGAAATATCAACAAGGATGTGTTTTGGCTTGCCGAGACACTTGTCGTTTTGGCTTTCCGAGACACTGTCGTCTTGACCTGCCAAGACATTTATCGTCTTGGGCATATCCTTTCAAGGCAAAATTTACCGGACTATTGATAATTGATTTTTCACCCATTCCAATTCCAGAAAATTTACCTGCATTGGAATCACGTGTAAAAAATTCTATTAATAGGTGAAAACACCAATCTCGTTGAAGCATATAAATAAGAAAACAATTCTTTTCAGTATTTTTTAAAAAATTTTATTGAAATATTTCTATTGTAAATTCTCTGATAATTTATGCAAAATTACATTTGGGGTACTACTGAAAGTTCAAAAAATAATTGTGCTTTAATCTCAATAAATTCAATGTTTACATAGGTTTAAGGAATTTATGTATTATGGAAGCCAGGAACATAACATTGAAACAAGAATAAATAAATACATTATTTAGATTGACCCTTTCCTATATTGCGAAAGCAGCAAAATACGTTATTATACCTATGTTTTTAAACTTAGGCTCAGAAACCTATTGAATTTTGTCGTTTAGCAGATAATACTATATTTACTATTATTCTTGAAATTGAGATACTTCTAAGAGTGGATTATTGCAAAAACACATTATCATGGAAACTTATAACGTAGTTGGATTAATGTCGGGGAGTTCTTTAGATGGATTGGACATTGCCTATTGTGAAATTGTACACGACAACGGGGCATGGTCATATCAAATCAAAATAGCCGAAACCATCCCTTTTACTCCAAAATGGAAATTGCGCTTAGAAAAACTGGTGTTACAAAATGCAGTCACTTATATTAAAACACATGCATTTTTGGGCCATTATTTTGGGGAACTTGTAAAATCCTTTATTGAAAAACATCAGCTTTTTGATCAAATTGATTTTATCGCCTCGCATGGTCAAACGATTTTTCATCAGCCCGATAATGGTTTCACCTCTCAAATAGGAGACCCATCGGCCATTGCGGTGCATACAGGATTACCGGTTATTTCCGATTTCAGGCATATAGATGTGGCTTTAACCGGTCAGGGCACACCCATAGCCCCTATTGCAGACCAATTGTTTTTTAACAGCTATCGTTTTTTAATTAACTTGGGAGGTATTTCCAATATTACCTATCAGGAAAATGGACAACCAAAAGTAGCATTTGATATTACACCTGTAAATTTGATATTAAACAAACTGGCTGGAAAAATGCACCTTGACTTTGATAAAGACGGTGATATTGCGCGTTCGGGGCAAATTATAGAACCATTATACAATGATTTAAACCTCTCTCATTACTATGCTAAGGCTTATCCTAAAAGCCTAAGCGGAGGTTGGGTGAGTAAAGTAATGGCTCCGCTTGTTGCGCGCTACAAAAATCCTGTACCGGACAAACTGCGGACGCTCAGCGAACATATCAGTCATCAAATTGCCAGGGGAATAGCGCAGATAGCTGAAAATGAAGGCGTAGAACTGAAAACCGATGAAAAAATGCTCGCCACAGGCGGTGGGGCTCTTAATAAGTATCTGATAGAATTGATAGATGAAAAAGCACCTGTTTCAGTAATAATCCCAGATGAAGAAACCATACAATTTAAAGAAGCACTATTGATGGCGCTGATGGGGGTTTTGAGAGTAAGAAATGAGGTGAATTGCCTAAGTGCAGTCACGGGTGCCAAAGCCGATAGCGTGGGTGGAGCAATTTACCAGGGTACAGAAAAAAAATTAAAGTTTAATTGAGTATGAAAGTATTGGTTACCGGTGCTTCCGGTTTTGTGGGTTCCTATTTGTGCCGCTATTTATTGAAAGAAGGATTTGAAGTAAGGGCCTTAAAAAGAAAAACCAGTGATCTTTCGCTTTTGGGCGAAAGTCAAAATGAGATAGAATGGGTTGAAGGAGATATTCTTGAAGTTGACTCGCTTGCTGAAGCAATGGATGGCATTGAAAAAGTCTATCATTCTGCGGCAGTAGTTTCATATAGCAAGCAAAAAGAAAAAGCACTCTTCAAAGTAAATGTAGAAGGCACTGCCAATGTTGTGAACACAGCCTTGGAGAAAAACGTCAAAAAATTGCTGCATGTCAGCTCGGTAGCAGCCATTGGCAAAGCAAAATCAGATGAGTTGCTCACAGAAGAGCAACAATGGGAAGAAGACGGCACAAACTCCCCTTATGGATTTAGCAAATACCTGGCAGAAATGGAAGTATGGCGCGGAATGGCAGAAGGGCTTTCCGCAGTGATCATCAACCCCTCTTTTGTATTGGGGGCAGGAAAATGGAGTGACTCATCGGTGAAAATTTTTCAACGGGTATATGAAGGGCTGTCCTTTTATCCCAAAGGCAGCAATGGTTATGTAGATGTACGCGATGTGGCAAAAGTCGCTATAGAACTCATGGAAAGTAATATCAACAGGCAGCGATTTATAGTAAATACCGACAACCTGAGCTATAGAAGTGTTTTTTCTCAAATAGCACTTGCAATGGGCAAAAAGCCACCCACCATTCCCCTAAACGGCCCTATGATTTATCTCGGCTGGGGATTAGACAGAATCAAATCCCTGTTTACCGGAAGTGAACCTGTTATCAATCGGGCTACAATAAAACTGACACAAAGAAATTACGGCTACAGCAATGAAAAATTAAAAGACGCTATTAATTACGAGTTTGGGCTTATGGAAAAGGTTATTCAGGAAACTTCTCAAAAAATGCTGGAAGCACAGGATTCCGGGAAGGATTTTGCAATACTTGATTTGAATTGAAATTGAGGAGTACTACTTAAGTTCAGACTTGCTTTTATGAATACGGCTGCGAATGCGGCTAAGGGAAACCGGGGTAATTCCCAGGAAAGAGGCAATGTATTTATTGGGAATACGCTGGTTCAAATCGGGATACTCTTCCAGAAGTTTGATATAGCGTGTTTCCGGGCTATCAGTAATAAATGAAGCTATTTTCTGTAAAGCCTCTGACAAAGTGTTTTGTAAAAGCATTTTTCCAGCGCGCTCCAAATTCCTGTTTTCATCATAGAGTTTTTCCAGCTTGGAAAAGTCCATGCTCATCAATATACAATCTTCAATGGCCTGAATATATTGCGAAGAAACCGTTTCCTTAATAATACATTCATAAGCTCCTATAACAGTGCCTTCCCATCGAAAAAAAGCATTGACTTCTTCCCCGTTCTCTTTAATGTAAAAGCAACGCAACAAGCCTTCCTGCACCAATGCTATATTCCTGCTCATTTCTCCCGCACGAATAAAAAAATCCCCTTTTTTTAATTGTTCAATATGTACATGTTGCATAATCAGGCCAATATCCTCTGGACTGAGAAAGTCAAATTTGCGCGAAAATTCTTTGAGATCAAGTGATGCCATAGTTTCTTCAATATAATGATTTTTAGAAAAAATCAGGCATTGCGCTTAGCCCAAGTGCCTTTATATTTTGGCTGCTTCTATTGGCTATATCGTACACCACGGCTTTCTGGGTGCTGCCATTGTCTGGATCACGGATTCTATGGATTTATTGATTTCGCTGATTTTGGGCTTCATGTTGTAGAACACTGATGACGCAGATTGAGCTGGTTTTCGCTGATTCTATGTTTCAGCTTTGCTGAAACCTATCTTTGATCATCATAAATATCAGCGTTATACCTGCCCGACCCTATATGGGCGGGTACGTTCCATTTCAATTTTTCAGAAACTTTCCCCTCACCACTTCACCACCACTCATTTCCACCTGGTAGAAATAAATGCCCTGTGAAAGCTCACTGGTGTTTATGGGGCTTTGTTTGGTATAGATTACATTTCTTCCGTTGAGGTCTATGATGTGGATGTTTCTTACTTCGTGATTTTGTGATGTGCTTTTGATGTAGAGGATGTTTTGAGTGGGGTTGGGATAAATACTCAGTTTAGATTCAGAAGAGTTTAAGTCTTCTGTTGAACTACAGATTTCCACTTTCACAAACACACTATCCGTTCTGGATTGACAGGAGTATTCTATTGTTGTGTCCGTTAAGGTTAAGTAATACCAGGTATCTTCTGAAGGAGCTGCAATAGGTTGGGCTATAGAGGTATTACTCAGTCCTGTTGAAGGAAACCAGGAATACTGTACATTTTCCACTTTTGCAATGCCTATTTTTATACCACTGGAAATATTTGAACAAAAAACGGTGTCATTTCCTGCATCTGCGGCATAGATGCTCGTGGGGCCGAGGTTGTAGTTTGGCATGTTGGGTAGACCAAAGAGCGCCCTTGAGCTATCACCTAAATAAAAGCTGAAAGGTTGAAAGTCACATGCAACGCCAGCAGAATCAGGATTATTGATAACACTTAGGTTTTGATTGTATGGACTATATGGAAAATTGGGGAGGCTGTTGCCATAACCGGAGGACATATAAATTTTATTATCAGGACCTATCTGTAATTGTCCAATCCTAACCAAACTATCAGTAGTTGACCATAAATTTAACTTAGAAAGAGAATCATCTTTTGAGTCTAAATCTAACTGAAATAAGGTATTTGAATATATACCTACTCCTTGTGTAATATATAATTTAGACTCATTATTTGAAAACTCACAACTATATGGATTTATATCTGCTGTTACATTATCAAAAAACTCCAACTGACCATCACACCTATTGATTTTAAATAAATCTATAGTTTTTTGATTATCTATACATGATGCTAAAAAATTACCATTTTTAGAAGTAGTCATTTCAGAAAAAATACTATTCATGCTAATATGTTGCGTTCCTACATCTTGATAAATAGGCATATAAATAGAATCGCTTCTTAATAAGATTCGATAAAATCGATTTGTAGATGAAATGTTATTAGTCTTTAAACCATGTACATAAAGCCACCAATCATTTCCATTTGAATGTTTAACTGATGTAAACCTAGTTTCTATTGGTTCATTTACAATAGAGATATTTTTCTTTGACACAAAAAAACCATATGTTGAACTTTTAATAACTACAGAGTAGTACAAGTTAAGACATCTTATATAGGGGCAATTTTGAGTTAAATACTCACCTACATGTAAAATGTAGTAAGTACTGTCATTTATTTTAAATATTGCTTGGCTCGATGCTCCATTATCAATAAAATTTAATGAATCACTTCCAGGTATTATAGTATTGTCTGAGTCTCTTAAAAGAAACTTACGAGAAAGTAAAGACGTAGCAGTTACATAAAATTCAAGTACACCATTACCGTCAGAAACAGAAGATGACATTGTTAAATTTTTTGATTTAGTCTTAAAAGAAATTGGGGTATTTATATCTGTAAAGCTTATACCAGCATTATATCCAAAGCACCAATTTCTATCTTCTTTTTGAGAATATACATGAGTTGAGGTTTGTAATAGTATTAAAACTAAAAGCACAATAAACTTACTCCAGCACAACCAATTTGTTATTGGTCTTGACTTCATTGTCCACAATAATTTTATAAATAAATACACCTTTTGTAAGCCCCCTAGATTAATTGAGTTCACACCACCAAATAATTTATCGGTATTGAGTAATACCCCTGTAGGAGAATATATCTCTACATATCCTGTTTCATCGCTGCTCAATTCCACATAACCGGTTTTGTCCCCCCCCCTGTATATATTGGGAATGATCTGATAAGTTAAGGATTTTTCACTTAAACACTCATAGCTGGCGCAAGTTTAAGCCCAGGTATTGTGCTTAGCCCCAGTGTGCCTTTATTTTTTGGCTGCTTCTATTGGCTATATCGTACATCAGGTTTGGTTACTGTCCATTGTCTGAATCACTAATTTTACGGATTTCATGATTTCGCAGATTTTGGGCTTAATATTAAACGCTTGAATGTCATGCTTTTTGAACCAAAATTTATCAATAGCCCGACTTCGAGCCTGTATGCCTTTAGATAGTTTAATGCCTGGGCCAAATGAACATCTTCCAGTTGAATTAAGGCTTTTAACTCAACCAGTACTTTTCCTTCCACAACAAAATCAGCACGTCTTGTCCCTATTGGTTCCTGTAGGTCCTTATAAAAAATTTGCTGTTCTATTTCCCTAGCGAATTCCAATCCCTTTTGGGACATTTCATAGGCCAACGCCCTCTGATAAATCACTTCTTGAAATCCATTGCCCAGAAACTTATGTACCTCAAATGAAGCACCAATTATTTTTTCGGTAATGTCTTTGTATTTCAATTCCTTATCCATAATAACAATCCGCGCAATCCCATAATCCGACCAATCTGCGATTCTGACAATTTAAGAAATAATATTATTTTTTCACAAACTTCCCCCGCACCACTTCACCGCCAATCATCTCCACCTGGTAGAAATAAATGCCCTGTGAAAGCTCGCTGGTGTTGATGGGGCTTTGTTTGGTATGGATTACATTTCTTCCGTTGAGGTCAATGATTTGGATATTTTGGACTTGCCTATTGTAAGCAGACTTGTTTGGGTTTTGGGATGTTGTTTCTATATACAAAATATCATTTACAGGATTGGGATACACCAGAATCTCAACATCATTTTTCCCTGGAGCAGGAACCTCATTCACCCCTACAGGAATGCCACAATCCCCATTGAGGCAGCCCATGCTGTCTAATTTTACTAACCATGTCATGGTATTATAGGCAGTTGATTGGGTAGTATCTTCCTGACGCCAGACTATTCCTGCTACTATATAGCCTCCATCCTCGGTTTGCTGGAAGTCACCTCTGAATATTGCCCGTCTTCGAAAAAAGTCCCTTTCCTTATATATATGGAACCTTTCCCAAAGCAGGTTTCCATTGGCATCCAGCTTGCCTATCCAGCCTGCATCTTCATTTACGCCCTGATAGACAGCCTCGCCTATAAAAACAATGCTGCCATCGGGCATCTCCCTTACTTGCCAAATATTATGTCTTTGTCTTTTGCTTAAAAAAGTACGCCATATAATATTTCCGGATGTATCAAATTTAGCGATGAATTCTGCCCATTGCCATTCTGTATTGTTTATGAGTGTGTCCAGCCCCCCATAGTAAAAATCCATCATTCTTTAATTTTGTTAAATTTGCTGCTGCATCAAGGCCTTGAGTACCATAGGTTTTATCATAAATTATATTACCTAAGCTATCAACTTTAAGGTAGTAACCACTTTGATCAGAATTAAAACTCTGGCTTGCACCGCATAGTAAAAACTCGTTCTCACTATTTACATCCAATGATAAACCAACCTCTCTTCCACTTCCTCCATATGTCTTTTCCCACTGTAAACTCCCCAAACTATCGGTTTTTATTAGATAGTAATCTCCCTGAGGATCATTTTTTTTTGTATGTCCAATTAAGGCATATCCACCATCTTTTGTTTCTATTATTTGACTTGCCTCACTATATCCATTAGCAGGCCCATATGTACCGCTCCATAAAACTTCACCTAAAGTGTCAAATTTTACTATTAATGCGAATCAAGGGTTAAAAAATGAGAGAAACAAAAGCTGCTGCTAATTT